>CAZFDX010000863.1:0-3686 GCA_964518325.1 uncultured Alcaligenaceae bacterium
CACCAAAACATCTTCCAACACATGGGCCAAATTCACGGCAGCATCGACCCCCACAATGCGAGCCGCCCCTTTCAGTGAATGAGCCGCCCGCATGAGTGGTTCAATTAATTGAATATCGTTGGGACGTTGTTCTAACGCTAACAAGCCGGAATCGAGTGCTTCGGTGTGATTATGGACTTCCTCTCGAAAAAGCTCTAACAAAGTGGCAGAAATCGACTCTTCGGGTGTTTCGTCCTCTTTTTTCTCTGCTGAAGAAACCGCAACGATCGGGGTTAAAATATCCTCAACATCCACATCATTCGCTGAGATTTTCGAGGTTGCAATACCCTTAGCCTCTGCATCATTCGTTGAGATTTTCGGGGTTAAAATACTCTCCGCATCCGCAACCGCATCGGTATCCGCATCAACATTCTTCGCCGTCCTATGACTGGTTAACATTTCGTGAGCGCTCAAGTCATTCACGGGGGGAACGACCGGTTCTAGGGGACGTGGTTTCTCAGGTTCCTTCGGAGGTACCTGAATTAACGAAGCCTGCTTGTTGAGCAGTTGAGCGAGTTGGTTAATCAGATCGGGATTTTTAGGCCAAGCCCGTAACTGTTGATCGTCAAGATCGACCTGCGTTCCCAAAACCGTAACCACCTCTTGCAGGGCTTGTAAGCGGCTGGCCAGATGGTCGCTGGCATTAGGTGCAGAGAGAATTTTCTCGACATCCACAGTCAGGCGACAAACCGGTTCGAGACCGACAATCCGTGCCGAGCTTCGGATCGATTTCACGGCCTCGACCATCTCATTAAGGATATTTGTGGGAAGCGGCCCCAATTCGAGAGAAACAATCCCTCGGGCTAATTGGGCCGTCGCTTGTTGGACCTCCGAACGATACAGTTCCAATAAGGGGTCGCGTGTTTCATCACTCATCGGATGCGCTCTCGCAGGGTGTCGAACAATCGAACATCATCCAGTAGGCCGGCCGTTTTTCCTTCCCAATTCCAAGTCCCTTTGGTGTAGCGACCTGCTGCTCGGGCCACCGTTGCGGGCGTGGCCATAATTTCGGAATAAGGAATACGCCGAACCCGATCGACCTCATCGACAAAAAAGACCCAGCGTTCCTTGCCACCGGTGACAATCATTCGTTCATGGGGGGAGCGGGTATCCCGAGTCAAAGTCAATAACTCATCGAGCTTCACACAGGGGAGCAACTCCCCACGGATATTAATTAGCCCTGCGAGCAACCCCCTACGATGTGGAAGCCGGCGGATTTCCCGAGGCGGCGAAACCTCCGAAAGGGCCGGTACCCTTAACGCCAACCATTCGCTACCAATCCGAAATGTTAACAGGCTGAGTAAATCGGCCTCGGCCTCGACCAAACTATCTGCCAGTCTCGCGGTCCATTCATTCAGATAACCCATCGGCGAAGGATTATCTAGGAACCGTTTCCCTGCATTCGCAAAAACGGGGCAATTATGACAATGCACCACTTTTTCCAATTCGGCACAGGTTCGATCTCCCTGCACACCAATTTTATTCCAACAATCTGTCGCCGGCTGTGAGGAGACCAAAGGCAGCGGAACAGTGGTTGAAGGAATCGGCGGCATCGATCGAGCTTGAGAGGGATTCGGGATACCGACCGGCGAAATGGGTCGGAGCGTACCAGAATCGGTGGGTTTCGGGGCCATCCACGTTGCAGGTGTTAACACAGGATTCAAAGGATCGATGAACACATCCTTTAGACGTCGGAAAATCCCATGCGTGGGGGAACCGAATCGCTCCCAGACTTTCCGCTCTAATTCATTCGACTCGGCATGACCGAGCGCCAACACCCCCCCCGATGCTAGCAGGCGTTCCAAGCGGGAAAGAACATTTTTTCTTGCTTCCGCAGTGAAGTAGATAAGCACATTCCGACACAGGATAATATCGTAGGGTCGCTCCCCCACGAGAAACACCGGATCGGCCAAATTCGCAACACGAAAACGGACAGCATCGCGAATAAACGGGAGCAATTCCAGAAACCCCTCGCTATGTCGAAAGTAAGGAGCCATCGCCGAAGCATCGATCGAACGAAACGAAAAATCGTTGTATCGAGCCTGCCGTGCTTTCTCGATGTGCCTTGGAGAAAGATCAACCCCTTCAATCTCACACGAAGCAAGAGGGATACCGATTTTGTGCAACGCAATAGCAATGGTATAAACCTCTTCCCCAGTGCTACAGCCTGCCGAGAGAATTCGGATTCGCCCCCCTTGCCGATCGCGGAGAACGGTTTGGGCAAATTTCGCTAACGATTCGAATGTTTCGGGATTCCGAAAGAACCATGTTTCGGGAACCACAATCTCCGAAACATAGGCAAAAAATTCGGTATCGTCGTCCCGTAAGCGTGAAGCATAAACAAACGGGTCAACAATTCCCAAAGCCGTCATTCGGTGCTGAATGGCTGAGGAAACAGGATTTTCCCCTAATGCAACAGGGTCCAATCCCGTGCGACGGCGCAGCACATCCAAGACAGGGTTGAAGTTCATAGGTATCTTCTTGCCTTAAGCTAGGCATATTGTAAGGAATAACGCACATCGCATAGAGGACAGCTCAAGCACAAAACGGGCATCACCTCAGTTCAATTGGTTCGATGGCTCACTCTCTCCGAGACGTTAGGATCACCCTTGCCGCAATAATTTTGCTTGTCAAAACCAAGCGGGGGATATATCCCTAACTAAAAGAAATTTCCGTAACTCCTTATTTGGTTGTATCATGCGATTCATTCTCTCACTCCTTTCAGGCCTCATCCTGAGCGGTTTGGGGTATTCCCAAACGCCACCAGTAGAAAAGCAAGGTGAAACTCGTCTTCTGAGATTTCCCACAATTCACGGCGATTCGGTTGTCTTCACCTATGCGGGGAACCTCTACTCCGCATCGGTCCAAGGTGGGACCGCACGAAAGTTGACCAGTCACGAGGGAATCGAAATGTTCCCCCGTTTCTCGCCGGATGGAAAGTGGATTGCTTTCACAGGTCAATACGATGGGAACACGGAAGTTTATTTGATTCCAGCCGAGGGGGGTACGCCCAAACGCCTCACCATCACAGCAACACTCAGCCGCGATGATGTCTCCGATCGAATGGGGCCAAACAATATCGTCATGGGTTGGACACCGGACGGGAAGAATATCCTCTTTCGATCTCGCATGGCTTCATTCAATGATTTCATCGGTCAGCTTTACACGGTGAGCATGAATGGCGGTTTGGCTGAACCCCTTCCTTTACCTCGGGGGGGATTTGCAAGTTACTCCCCAAATGGTGAAAAATTGGTTTACAATCGGATTTTCCGCGAATTCCGAACTTGGAAACGCTACAGGGGGGGGATGTGTGATGAGGTTTGGATCTATGATTTCAAATCGAAACAGACCGAACAAATCACCAAAGACGATGCCAGTGATATTATTCCCATGTGGGCAGGAGAGAAAATTTATTTTATTTCCGATCGTGATGAAAATAAACGTTTCAATTTATGGAGCTACGACCTAAAAACAAAGGCCACCAAACAAATCACAAAATTCACAGAATTCGAAATTAAATTCCCCTCTCTGGGAGATAAAGCGATTGTGTTTGAATATGGCGGTTGGATTATGAATATAGATTTAGCCACCGATAAATTAGAAAAAATTTCAATCACTACCCAAGATGAGAGTGTAACATGTCTCTT
>CAZFDX010000864.1:0-3228 GCA_964518325.1 uncultured Alcaligenaceae bacterium
GTGCTGGTGAGAATCGAATGAAACCCGATTTAGTTGCTTCTGCCCAATCGAACTGCTGCGTTCGCTTGACACTTAAGGAAAACAAAGCATCTTTCGAGACAGTTTGGCAAGGGAAAAAAATCATCAGTCAACATGCCAGTCCATTGATTTATCAGGGGCATGCTTATTTTGTGACGAAATCGGGATTGGTCGTTTGTGTGGATTTGAAAACAGGGGAAGAAAAATACTCGGAACGACTCGCGAGCCTGTGTTGGGCTACCCCGATCGCTGCCGGTGAGCTGATTTACTTTTTCGGAAAAGATGGTGTTACCACCGTTTTGAAAGCAGGCCCCAAGTACGAACTCGTTGCAACGAACCGACTTTGGAACCAAGAAGAATTCAACAAACGCCTCGAAGAAGCGAAGAAAAAAGCCGAACAAACTTTGCCAAAAGCCAAAGAAGGAACGGGACCGGGAGGGGGGCCTCCCTTGCCTAAAGAGGAACGGGAAGCCTCACGCTATTCCGCGGTTGGAGATGTCGTTTATGGTGTGGCTGTCGTCGAGGGCGCTTTCCTTGTACGCACCGGAACCGAACTGCATTGCCTGCAAAAAACCTCATCTCAGAAGTAACCCCAAGAAGAATTCCAAGGAGCCATTTTTATGAAACGTTTCACTCGGCCTACTTCGATTTTATTCTTACTGTTTCCGCTGCTTGCTCTTGCAGGATGCCAGCGAAACAGTGATGTGATTCCTCAAGAAAAAAACACCCCTATTTCAGAAAAAACAAAAATTCCTCGCCCCTTTACTCGACTGTTTATTCAGGATTTAGAAAGCTCTGCCCTGAAATGGGTTGATGTTCGTGTCGGTGACAAAGAGGAATTTACCATCGGAGAATTGGCGACCATCGAAGGATTTAAGAAGCTCGATCCCACTCAGCAAAAATTGGTGCAGATGGCCGAAAGCGATGGGCTGATTTGTGTGGGAATCCGCGATAACAATGATGGTAAAAATGAGAGTGGTTGGGTTTTGATACGTTCTGGGGTTGGGTATATCGATCATGGCGATCATGGGCATTGGACCTTCAAAGATCGCCCTGAAGTCATCGAAAGCCGACTCGATACCAAGCAAGGAAATCCTGCTCACCTGTATCTCTACAACGGTCGCTTTTTCGTAGCCAATGATAAACTCAACGGCTACACGCGAATCGATCCAAAAGATTTTCAAGATAACCCCAAAGGGAAAACCCGTTTTCTAGTGGGGGGGGGCAACCATATTACCTTGGCCGTTGTCGATGATAAAGTGGGTTATTCAGCATGGATCGATGGCGGCGGACCTAATAAAGGTCGCGTTGATGTCACTCCCATTACCAATCAGGAAAAAACCGAACCGAGCTACTCGTTCACATTACCTACGGGCGGCATTCACGGAGCCACTACCAATTCCGGTAAGGTTTTCTTCGCACCTGCCGACGGTATTTGTTGGGTCGAGGCCGATACCTCACTCAAACGTAAACCGGATTCAGTGCAAGTGAATCATATCTCGCTGGGGAACGATGGAGGCAAACCCAATCGCACGGGGGCATTCAATAATTATTCTCATTATGTGTTGTTCGTTACAGGTAAAGAGGATTCCACTCGGCTTGTTCTACTTGATGCGAAACAACCGGAACCGAAACCTCACTTTTTACCTTTGGGTGTTAAGAAAGGCTCGCAGGCCACAACCCCCGAGGTCGTGGTCTCCTTCGAGGGGAAAGCCTATGCTTTTATCTTCCACGATCATGCCAAGGATGTTGATGTTGAAGACCTGTTAGAAATCGTGGCACTCGATCCCAATGGGGATGGTAATTGTAATGATGCCAAATCGATTAAGACCCTGAAAGTGGGTAAAAGCCAAGTTGAAGGACATTTCGGCCATCACGATGTAGCTTTTGATGCCGAGAAGAGATACGCTTTCTTCACGAATCCCGCCGAGGGAACTTTATCGATTCTTTCCCTCAAGACTCTGGAAATAGTCAAAACCCTTAAAATTGGCGGCACACCAACACATCTGCTGGCAGTGGGGAGTCGCGAGACCGATCATTGATCGTTTATCTGGCTCGTCAGTCAGCTGATTCGAGTTTGTATCTTGAGCTTGTTTGACTCACGCTGGGGGATTTCTCTGGTTAAATGAGTGGTTGTATATCCTGAACTTTGGAAAGAATCATCGGACTCCTTAGAGGAGAAACAAACCAACATCTTACTCAATTAAGGCTCGACAAGGGGTCCTTCATCATCCCTCTAGGTCGATTCAATCGCCACGCTAGATCGTTCAAAGGAAGATTCATTTCAATTATCATCTCAATGTGTGCCGTTAGTGCGGGGTGAGGGGGGCCTTTTCGAGGTGCATTCAACTTGCTTCAATCAATCTTGAATCGTTAGAAAGAAGCGAGTAAGATAAAATAAAACTCACGGGGTAAGGGAATGGCCAAAAAATCGCAAAAAACTCGAATCGTGGCTTTCAAAGTCGAAGCCGATCTCGCACAATTCTTGGACAAGCTGAAAAACAAGAGCGAATTTATCCGCAAAGCAATCCTTGCCCAATTTTCGATGGAATGTCCTCTCTGTTCGGGTTCGGGGGTAGTGGCTCGCGGCTTACACGAACATTACAAGCCTATCATTGAATCTCAAAATCAAAGGCCCTGCGAACGGTGCCAAAAATTAGGTACCATTCCTTTGAGCATTGAGAGTGTACCCAAAGAGGACCAAGGCCGCATTGAACAATTTTTTCGCGGTGGCCCCTTCTTCTGTGCCGAGTGTTATCCTGAAATCCCAGAATGCGAAGATTGTAACTGGCACATTCCCTACGAAGAAACGGCCGATCACTTTAGAAAGGTCCATTCACATAATCATTGATGCACAAAGCATCGTTGGGGTATAACCCAGATGGCTAGCATATCAATCCAACCCGATGAGATTGGGTTCCTTGCACGGGTTCAGGAAAATTTTGCAGACGATGCCCCTAAATTGATCTACGCAGATTGGCTTGAAGAACATGATGACCCCCGAGGTGCTTATCTGCGGGCTTGGGTTAAATTTCGACGCCGGCAATTAAAACATGACGACTACAAAGAATTGCTCGATACTTGGCATTTCAATCAAACGATCTGGGCTTACGTCATGGGGTGCCCACAAACCAATCAGTTGATTCGTGAAGCATGCCCGACGAATATCGTTGACGAAATTACACAACATTTTCGGGCGGGCTTCTGGTG
>CAZFDX010000865.1:0-4545 GCA_964518325.1 uncultured Alcaligenaceae bacterium
TTGCCTTCAAAATACAATCGGGGTTTGCCCATGCGCATTTTCTCGGGCAATTCGTTGTGGTAGGTATGGCAGAGCGCATCGAATAGGGCTTTCGCGCCGAGGTAAGACCCCCCAATCCCAAGGACCACCACACGCCCCGCCTCGGCACGCAATTTTTCTGCCGCTTTGAGAATCCGCCCCAGCTCGCTGTCGTCCCCTTTCCGCCGATGTTTATCGAGCAATTTCGCTGGCAAATCGATAAAGCCGGCATCCAACGGCAGCATCTTCGCAGGGGGATTGGGCAATTCTCTTTCGCTGGCAACCTGTTGCCGTACTTCCATGAGCCTTTTCTTCAATCCATCGATGGCTTCTTGGCTGAGAAAATTTTGAGCCTGCAGTTCCGCCAAGGGAGTAAACGCATCGATCAGGGGGCAAAGACTCCCTTGATAATTAAACTCGATTGATTCGTCAGGTAGCTGCATGGAACCTCTCAGGTGACTACGCAAAATGATGGTTTCACTTTCGTTATATTACAAAAATGCCGCTCTCAAGTGAGAAAACTTCCCGATTCCCAAACCACTGGACTGGGAAACCTTTGAGAAACCTCAAGGGCTGCACTTCGCTTGCCTGTTACCCCAACTCGATTCAGCCTCTTCCCCAAAAGAAAGCGATGAGCTTCTCGCACTTGGGACTTCGCCAAGCGTCCTTTTGCTGGGACGAAATACAGACACCAGAGGCAAGCGATGAGCTTCTCGCACTTGGGATCGTGCCCGTCTCCCCTTCTCCATTCACCTATTGAAATGAGGCACGGAAAGGGGCCTCTCCCGTCGATCCCTTTGAGATTCATTCAGCAAAGGAATCCGATTTGATATAATCGACTTTAGGGCAATATCCACTTGGGAAAGGCTTACAATGTTAGTGGTCATGCAGGCGGGCGCGACTCCGGATCAGATCAATCGTGTGATCGAGGCCATCAAAGCATTATCTTTGACCCCGCATCCATTACCGGGCGCAACGCGAACCGCGATTGGAATCACCGGCAATACAGGGGCAGTCGATTCACGTCGGTTGGAAGTTTTAGACGGCGTGAAAGAATGTATCCGCGTGACGAAACCCTATAAGCTGGCCAGCCGTGAAATGCATCCCGCCGATACCCTGATCTCGCTCCCTCAAGGAACCATTGGTTCGGGTCATTTCACTTTGATTGCCGGTCCCTGTTCGGTCGAAAGTGAATCGCAAATTCAACAGACCGCCGAATTTTTGCTGGCCAACGGAGTGAAATATCTCCGAGCCGGTGCCTTCAAACCCAGAACTAGCCCCTACTCGTTTCAGGGGATGGGACTCGAAGGGCTTGAAATTTTCAAGCGTGTTCGTGCCAAAACGGGGATCGGCATTGTTTCGGAACTCATGGATACCGAACACACCGAAGCGCTAGTCGATGCGGTCGATATTATCCAAATTGGTGCGCGGAACATGCAGAACTTTTCGCTGCTGAAACGGGTCAGCAAAACCCGTAAGCCGGTTTTGCTCAAACGGGGTCTCAGCGCCACCTTGGAAGAGTTGCTCATGTCCGCAGAGTACATTATGTCCGGTGGGAATTATCAGGTGATTTTGTGCGAACGAGGTGTCCGAACCTTCTCGGATCACAGCCGTAATACCCTCGATTTGTCGATTATCCCTCCCCTCAAAACCGTCAGTCACCTCCCCATTTTCGTGGACCCCAGTCATGGCACGGGCAAAAGAAATTATGTCCCGCCGATGGCTTTAGCCTCCTTGGCAGCCGGTGCGGACGGCTTATTGATCGAGGTGCACCCCACTCCCGATTTAGCCGCCAGCGATGGCGCCCAATCTTTGGACTTTCCTTCTTTCCAAAAACTCCTTGAATCGCTGAAAAGTTTGGCCAAACCTTTGGGCAAAACCATCAACTAGAACCCGTCACCACAACACGCTTGGATTCCTCAACACTCGGACACGATCCTGCCACGCGAATCGGCCCTTCAAAAATCAAAATTCCAATTCAAACGCGCTGGGAGAAGTTTCCCTATTTCCCTATGCACTCTCGGGAAAAGTGCTAAAATCACCGAAACGCTAAGGGGTCTGCTATATGGGTTCACGGTTGGCTTGGTTTGCCCTGTTGATCGTTCTGTGTGCCGGAACGGGCTATTACTTTTATGCCAATCGACCTGCCATTTCCGAACCTCCCGTGGTGGATACCTCGACGCGGGATCGCTACCTGACCGAAAAAATTCAAACCAGTTACCAAAAGGTTGTTTCCGCACCCAGAAACGCTGCCTACTGGGGAGAATATGGGATGGTTCTGCTCGCCAACGATTTCCCCAAACCGGCCTTAGAATGTTTTGCGACCGCTGAAAAACTCGATTCCACCAACGTGCGCTGGACCTATCTGCAAGGGTATCAACTCGCTCAAGAAACCTCTGCCGATGCGATAGAAAAGCTCAAAAATGCCCTCAACAAAATTCCCCCACAAGAAAGCAAACATGTCGCGGTGGTCCTTCTGAATTTGGCGGAATTGGCGACCAAACTGGGCGATCCCGAGCAAGGCCTGATCTATTTGCAGGCGTTGCCGACCCCGAATCCGTTTCCGGAGCGCAAAGCGTATGTGCAAGCCCTGATCCAATTCCACAAAAAGAAATACCAAGAGGTTCTCGACGAACTTCCGAAGTTGCTGAATAATCCCTTTGCTGCCAAGCCGGCCTGCCTGCTACTGATTCGGGCCGCCCAAGCCGCCGAGGAGAAAGCCCTCGTCGATAAATACGAAAAGCTCAATAAAACCTTGCCCCAACTGGAATGGGAAGACCCCTTTCTAGAAGAGGTGGCCACTTTCCGCGAGGGCATCAAAGCTCGTTTGAATCGGATGGTTTTCTTGGAACGAACCGGCGAGTTGGTTTCTGCTAAGGAACTCGGTGAGCAACTCGTGCAAGATTATCCCCGCGAAGATGTCCTTTTGACCTACGGAACCCTGTTAGCCCGAAATCGTGACTTTCGACGCGCCAGCGATCTACTGAAAAAAGCTCATGACCTGAACCCCCAGAATACCGAGGTTCTTTTTCAACTGGGGCTTTTGAATTTCGTTCAGGGGCGCAGCTTGTATGAAGAGGGGAAACTCGACTTGGCCAACTCGTTCTTGAACGAGAGCATTACTTGGCTTGAGAAACTGACGAAAGAAAAGAACGATCATGCACCTGCCTTGGGGACGTTAGCTTTGGCCTTGGGATATTCAGGGAAAAGGTCCCGAGGGTTGGCCGTAGTTCAAGAAGCCCGTAAAACTTTGCCCGATCGCTACGATTTACCTTTAGTTGAAGCCGAACTCTGGATGCTCGAAAAAGATGCGGAGAAAATGCGGGCGGCCCTGCAACAGGCCGAGAAAATCGCGCCGGCGAATCGTGAGGTTCAACAGGTCAAAGGACAATTAGAATATCGGCTGGCGAATCCTCCCCGCAAAAAATGACCGAGCTGAGATTCTATCTCGTCGTGTTTCCACAAACGAGCCTGCCTTTTGTTTGATCCGGTCAACTCGTAATCGCTTTGACCTCTCAGCCTGCAAGGAGGGATTGAAATCGTGCAGGATCGAGTTCGCCAATCAACCTTGTCCGGATCAGGCTCCTCAGCCTTTTAGCCCTGCAAGGGGTTGATTAAATTGATTTTGGAAACGGAAAAATTGTTCCAACAGGCTTTCGGGGTTGGTTCCGGCTCCCGAGCTAATCACGATCCTTTTCCGATCGACCTTGAGTACCCCTTTGAATCCGGTGATGGTAATTTCGCAGGAGGAACCATCACCGGCTACGCGAACCTTCACTCCTTTGGGGTTTCTCTCTTCGATCCGATCGACCAAAGCCTCGACCTCTAACGGGGTAGAAAAATCGAACGTCAATTCATCCAAATAGGCACCAAATACCTTTCGGAAGCTGGGAGAGCGGAGTATTGCCGACTCGCTGAAATGCCCCACTTCTCGCCGCCAAATCACTTGGGAAACATCATCGGGGTCAAGGGCCAGACAAACCGAATAATCGAACTGGGGCGTCCGAATGTAACCGTAGCCCTCTTCGGTGGTACCGGCTTCGAGTTCTTTCCTTTTGAAGCCGAGTTCTTCACGCACGGCATTGTACAGGTCTTCGATCTCTTGCTTCAAGGTCGGCTCGCAGAGCTTGGCCAGCCAGCGTTGAGCATAAGGGCCGGCATTAGCGGGGAGTTTTTGCCCTTTGGAGATAAAGGGTAAATCTTTGAGACGTTGACGGGTCACCCCGCGAAACACAATCCGCTTCAGTTGGGCCGCATCGATCTGCGAACTGGGCTGGGGCACATTGCCGGGTGGGGCATCTCGCCAGACAAAATTCTCGGCCCCCAACAGAGCGGGGCTTTGCACGGCCTGACTTTCGGCTAACTTACGCAGGGCTTTCGGCAATTCCGCTTGGATATAATCAAACAATCGTTTAGCCGTCAGCGGATACACCGCTGCCCCCGCGAGACCCTCCCCGATCCGTTCGGTCCAGACCGAAAGGCCCCGCTCTGGATTCACATACGAGATACCTTCATACAGATTGGCAC
>CAZFDX010000866.1:0-3489 GCA_964518325.1 uncultured Alcaligenaceae bacterium
TCGAAGAGTTGGGGATTGTCTTTACCAGCATGACAATTCCCGATAATCAAATTGCCATTGGGTAATAAATGCAGAGTCGTCACCCACGCTAATTTGATTCCCGGTATTTCGTTCTGATCGAGACTCCAAACAATTTCCCCTTTGGGATTCACCTCAAGGACGCGATTGTTATTTCCGCCTGCAATTAGGGTGTTCCCGTCGGGCTTGCGGATCGCACCATACACTTCGGTGCCATGACCTTCAGGACCATGACCGGCAGATCGCGGGCGATTTCCCAAATCGAGGGTGTAACTCCAGACGATTTTTCCTTTCCGGTCGTATTCGCAAACTTTCCCTTCCGATTCATGACAAACTAAATAATGCCCCGAGTCTAATCGGCGTACCATTCGAGTATCCCGATGAGGATCAACTTTCTTCACCGTCAAAGGGATTTCGTGAACAATTTCCCCTTTCCGATTCACTTCAATGATTCGACAATTCCCGCTTTCGGCGATCATCAATAAATCGTCGGGAATCGGTTGGAAAGCATGGACCTCGACACGACCCGAGTAGCCGGCTTTGGGCTTCGATTCATATTTCCAAACCACTTTTTTATCCTTATTCACCTCGGCCACGATCGTGGGACTTAGGGAGAGCAACACATTGCCGTTGGGGAGTAAATGGATGTCGTGACCATCGAACTGATTTTGGAATTCCCATTCCACTTGGCCGTTCGCATCCACAATGGCCACCTTTCGATTATCGTTGCCCAAAACGCGATAATTCTTCTTCATCGCATCTTTATCTTTCACTTGATCTTTGTCTTTATTCTCTTGGGCTTCGAGTTTTGAGAGTGTGAACGGAGCGAAGGCCATTAGAAAAAAAATACACGAAATGAGTGAGCATGAAGAACGCATGTAGAAAATTCCTCTTTCAGTTTGAAATCTCTGGGGATTGTAGGAAAAATCGGCAGAAATGTGTCGGTTTTTCGCGGAACTAGTCACTCTAAAAGTAGGTTGAATAGGAAAGCAAACACTTCCAAAATTCTCACATAATTTTCTCATTCTTGAGAAACATATGAGACTTTTTGGGACCTCATGCTTTTCTCAGAACCCGCGGATTATAAGTGATTGTAGACAATCAAGGAGAGAGTCATGAACCTAGACGCCACAAATCAATATATTCTCGTCGCCCTGATAGGTCTGACCCTGATTCTTGTGGGTGGAATTAATATCGCGCTGCGCTCGACGGTTGTTTGGAAACGGTTCACCGCCAGTTTGTTGACCATCCTCACCACGAACGGTTTAGCGTGGGCCGTCTTCCCAGAAAGCACCCTAATCAAAATCCCCTTATTCACGATGTTGGGTTCTCTCCCTGTTCTGTATGTGTTGCTTTCCCAGAAAGTCCGAACCTTTGCCATCAATATGGCAACTCATCCGATGACGGTGTGGGGATTGGTAACGACTGCAGGTTTGACGGTGGCCGGCTACGGGATGTACAAACTCGACGAGATTGATGAACAACAATTGATTACGGGTGACGAACTGCTCGCGATGACTCGCAAACCCGAACTCCAAAAAGTCCCAGATCAATTGGCTTGGACGGATACGGGGAAACCCATTACCGTACTGACTGGGGAGTTTGAAGCCGAGATGAATCGACAAGAAGCCGAGAATCATACCCTTGTGAGCATCGGCGCTTGGGAAAAGGTGATTCGTCGCGAAGCCGCCGATGAACACAGCAATTGCCATGGTTGGGTCTTTACCGGTGGCCAATACTGGTTGGATGGTGAAAGTGTTGAACTGATTCTTCAAGAAAATGGCTACAAACCGGTGAACCAACCTTTACCAGGCGACATTGTCATCTATCGCGATACCGATAATCGAATTACGCACACGGCCTTGGTTCGTTCCGCTGGCCTTGGAATGCCGGCCATCGTGGAAGGGAAATCGGGTTGGATGGTAGTCTTCCTGCACCTGGTCGATGAATCTCCCTATGGCAAAAACTACACCTTCTACCGAAGTAAGCGGAAGGGGCATCTGGTCGTGGGGTTGGGGAATCAGAAAGAAGCTAGTCCTGCCACCCCAGCAGCAAACGATGACAATGTGGATCATCGCAATATCCGACGATACTAGGAATCCCCCTTGCTTCTCGGAATCCCCCCTTGCTTCTCGGAATATCCGTTGACCCTCATCATCAACACCATCAAGAAAGACTTGTCGTTTTCCCCTATCTGAATCTCCGATTCGCTTACTTCCACTTCATTCCATCAACCAAAATGCGGATGATGATACCGGTGACGTCCTTGGATGGCTTCGGGGAATCCCGCTTGGCGGCCCCTTGCGATTTCGGGTTAATTCCTCGATAATTCCTAATGATGACAAATCTTCCCATTGTCGTATAAACTAACACTACTTTTCTGTTCTTATTCTTGGGACCGAGCTATGGCACGCAATCGTAAAAATGATGAGGACGAGGACGATGACGATCTTCCCCGATCGAAACGCCGTCGCCGTGATGAGGACGATGATGACGACGCAGAAGAAGAAGAACGTCCGCGTCCCAAACCCAAGAAGGTGAAAAAACGAAACCCCAACGCGATGCGCGGAGTTGGGATCGTTATAGGGGCCATCTTCGGGGGGCTGCTGCTGATCTATCTGGTCTACTGGACGTATAGCCCAGCAGGTTACGACAAAGATTTGGCGGCCTGCATGCCCGAGGGGATTAATGGCTATCTCCAAGTCGATTATGCTTCGGTTTCTCGATTGATTACCGATCTCAAATCGGGGCATGATAACTTCATGGGAGGTCCCGGATCGGAAGACGTCAAACGGGCGATCAAAGCAGTTAACATGAAAGAAACGGATGTCGAAGTGTTCGCCATGGGGGAGGTTCCCAAAACGGCTCAAGGTAACCCCTTCAAGGGGCGTGTTTACGCATTTCGATTCAATGATGATATCGATGTCGATAAATTTGCCGCCAATGCGAGACTCGAAAAGACACGCGACTTTTATGGAAAGAACGTCACTTATCGCGACTTTTCTGGGGTGCAACAAGAAGAATTTTATTACAGCAACAACGACTGTTACTTGTTCCCCAAGAAGAACATTATGGTTTATTCTCCCAGCCCGCAGGCCTTTTGGTTTGTGCTGAATCAATCGTGTAAAAAGCCGAATATCAACCCCGAGATGCTCTCGTTGATGAGTCGAGGTGATGGCCATGCCTTCTATGTCACTACCGATACATCTGAAGATCACCCCGGTGATCCTACGAGTGCCTTTCCGGGTATCAACGGAATCAATCCGAATACGTTATCGGGGAAATTAGTGTGGATTGCCTCGAACGGTAGCCAAGTCAAAATTGGGTGCCAGCTCGAATTTAAGGATAGCTCGACCGCTGCCGATGTGTACCGAGCAACCCGAGAAAAATATGCAGACGTGAAGAAGGAGATTATCGACGCAGAATATAAGTACGAAGGGCTAAAATCGTTGAAACCTTTTTGTCGTCCCA
>CAZFDX010000867.1:0-5102 GCA_964518325.1 uncultured Alcaligenaceae bacterium
CGAATGCTCCCGAAATTATCTATTTAGAGGATACAAATAACGATGATAAAGCCGATGTGAGAAAAACCCTATACACAGGTTTTGCCATCCAAAATATCCAACAACTGGTCAACTCGCTTCAGTGGGGGCCTGATGGTTGGATTGATGCCTGTGCGGGGGGGGCGGCGGTGATATTAAATCGGCGGAGAAACCCGATGCTCCTGCTGTGATTTTAAGGGGGCGTGGCATCCGATTCAAACCCGAGATACCCGCCAGCTTAGAACCCACTTCGGGGGGGGGACAATATGGCTTGACTCGCGATCCTTACGGTCATTGGTTCACTTCGACCAATAGTCAACATCTAAGGCAGATTGTTCTTCCCGATCATTATCTCAGGAAGAATCCGTTATTCTCACCCCCTGCCGTGACCAGTGATATTCCCGAGCATGGCCCCGCTTGTGAAGTCTTCCGAACCAGTCCCTTTGAAGCATGGCGGGTGGAACGCACAACCCGAAGGAAAGAGGGACCCGATGCGGGACGATTTGCCAAAACGGAATTATTCGCGGGGGGATTTTCTACCAGTTCTTGCAGCCCGCATATGTTGCAATCGGGGGCAATCCCAGATCATTGGCGCGGACGAGCTATCCTCATTTGTGAACCAGCGAATAATTCAATTATGATGGATGTCCTCTATGAAGGTAGGGGGGGGGCATATGTGGCAAAACGTGCCTTTGAAAAGAAGGAATTTTTAACTTCAAAAGATAATTGGTGCCGACCCGTTTGGCTGGTCGATGGTCCCGATAATGCCCTTTATATGCTCGATTTTTATCGAGAGGTGATTGAAACCCCTCTTTCCCTGCCCGAGGACATTAAGAAAAAGCTCATTCTCGAAAGCCGACAGCGGGGACGTATTTGGCGAATCGCACCGGAAAAAATGGTAGCCAAACCTAAACGCAATTTTGACAAGATCAAGCCAGAGCAACTCGTGGAAGCTCTCGTGAGTGATAATGTCTGGGAATGGGAAACCGCCCGCCGAATTTTACGAGAAAACCCGATGGATATTCAACAATCGGTGCGGTCGCTTCTAAATCACGATGATCCCATTACCCGTGCGCGAGCGCTCGATATTTTGGCCGAATTCACTTGGCTGAAAGCCGAAGATATTCGTAAAGCAGCCATTGATCCCGTGGCCGGTGTGCGAATTGTGGCCGCTCGCTATGCCCCTCGCGTGATTAAAAACGAGGCACTAGTTCCCACCCTAATTCATCTTGCGGATGACCCCTCACCACTGGTGCGGTTCCAGCTCACTTTAAGTACCCTAGAAATGGAAGGGGATGTGAATGAATTTTTGACAAGAGTGTTAGCGAATAGTGCTAATGAAACCTTTCAAAATGCTGCAATTCAGTTAGCTATGAAGGGAGATATTTCGGTTTTGTTATTCGATCAACTCAAAAAACTCAAGAATAAAAAAACGGCACCGAGTTATTCGGAAATTCAACTAGTGAAATTGTTTGGAACCCAATTAGTTAACCAGAGAAAATTCCCCAATCTCAAGAGTATTCTGGAACTCATTTTAGAATACCCCCCATTGGCAGAGAGTTTATTAGAGGGTTTAATCGAAGGTTCGAGTAAATCGGCAGTGCCCGTAAACTCGTGGTGGAAAAAACCAACCCCCGATCAAAACCTCATTTTAGGATCGATTGATTCCCTATTGCGCGCCCAAGAAAAAATTTATACTTCGCCCACTACCCCCCCCCTACAAAAAATTGCTGCCGTGCGACGATTTTCTTTAGCATCATTCGAGACGGTGAAAGCTCATTTGAATGATGCGCTCGATTTACGTCATCCCCCTGAATTGACCCTAGTCGGTTTACGCACCCTCGGGAGTTTTGCCGAACCTGAAGCGACCGAGATGATTTTGAATTCCTTATCGCAGTTCGGTCCCAATCTCAAACGGGAAGCGTTGGAAATTCTCACCGATCGTCCGGCCCGAATTCACCAATTATTGAAAGCGATTGAATCGAAGCAGTTGTCACCAACGCAACTCGATTCTGTGAAAGTGAAATTTTTGATCGCACATCCCAATAACGAAGTTCGACAAAAGGCCATGAAAATTCTCGGGGATATTAAATCCGGCGATCGACAAAAAATTGTCCAAGATTACAACGAATCGTTGAAGCTCAAAGGGGATGCCCTCAAAGGGAAAAAAATCTTTGCCACCCATTGTGCGACCTGTCATCGTTATGAGAACGTGGGACACACCGTAGGACCAGAATTCGCAGCCGTTCTTAAAACAAAGACCCGTCCGGCGATCCTTCATGACATTTTCGATCCCAATAAAGAAGTGGATAGCCGATATGTGGTCTATCAGGTTGTTACGCATTCTGGTAAAACGATCACAGGAATTTTGACCATTGATGCCGCAACGAGTATCACACTCCGAAGGGGCGATGCGGCAGAAGATACAATTCCCCGTGAGCAAATTGAATCACTCCGAGCCACCAATGTTTCCCTCATGCCCGAGGGGCTAGAAAAACAAATCTCGAAGCAAGATTTGGCGGATTTATTGGAATATCTCTTACCCGAAAAATCACCCTGAAGCGATTGAAAAAATTGAGTCATTCAAGCCAAGAACGAAACTGTGAAAATCACCAAAAGAATAGAACCTATTTTTTTTCAAGGTTCGATAGGGACTCGACGATTTGTTTGATTGATTTTTCGTTCAATTCACCAGAACGAAAAGCGAAATTATTCACGACCTTTTTCTGATTGAAAATCAGGACCGTGATTTCGGCATCCTGAGAGATTTTGTAAGAGGGGGGGCCATCCTCATCATCAAAAATTCCTACAGGGATCGATTTCAAACCTTGGGCCTTGGACCATTGCCCCAGATTATCGATCGAGATGGTCTTTTCGCCCAAAATTGTCATCCATGTTTTAATAGGGCTTTTTTCACGGCTCACAACGGGTTCGATCTTCAACAATAATTGCCCAAGGGAATCGCTGGCCTTGCGGGCAAAGATCACACATCCCGGATTGTCCCCTGTTTCGCAGACATAGCAGGTTTGTTGTCCCCGTTGTGGTCCGGTGGCAACCAGAAAACTATAAGGTCCGGGTCTTTGACCGACGGGAATCCCACTGATACAAGGTTCCGCGCTATACGAAATCCCGCTGCAACAAAGTGCTACAAGTAGACTGAAACGAATCATAGTTGGTTACTCAATTATTTTTCGATGTTTCCGGAAAGTGTTTCGAGTTTGATGTGACTCGATTTATTGACCATTTCGAGCCGTAAGCGCTCGAATTCCTTGGGATCGGCTTTGGCGCCTAATCGTCGAGCGACTTTGAGAAAGGCTTCGGCCTCTTTGGATCGTCCGACCCGATCACACAGAGCATACATGCCAAGGGCGGCCCGAGCGCTTCCGGCATCGTGAGCCAGCGCTTCGAGAAAGGCCTCTTCGGCCGTGGCAGCATCGCCCGCTTCCAAAGCACCGATGCCCCAAGCCTCAATATAATACCCCCCCCCTCCCCAAGCATGGGCATTATAATCGTCTTTCACTTTTTCGATATTTCGTTCCAACAGTTTTAGGCCGGCCTCGCCCTGACCGGTTTGACAGAGAAAACGCCCTTGCACTTCATTGAATCGTAGGTTCAATCGTTTGTCGTTTTTCTTGGATTGTTGGGCCAAGCGAAGCGATTCAATTTCTGATTGAGCCTTGGTTGGTTCACCTCGGTCGAGATACATCAAGGCAGCAAAATAGGAGGCCAAAACTTTATCCCGTTTCCGTTGCTCGGCGATAATTTTATCACACTCGGTCCAGTTCTGTTGGGCAAGGGCCACACGGAACCATAATGCAGGGAAACTATATTTGTTCTTTTCGCATTCCTCGCGAATTTTCAGGGCTTCGGTGTAGCGGCCATCGTGAATGAGGCTTTGGGCTAACGTCTCTAGGTGATGGGCATATTGATGATCTTCCGAAGGTTTGACGTTCTGTTCTTTGTGATATTTTTGCTGAAGTTCAATCGCTTTCGCAGATCGATCCGTAGTTTTTTCCCATTTGCCAATACGCATGGCTAAATGGGCTTGCATGTGCCAAGCGTGGGGAATACCCGGAGAGGATTCAATATAGGCCTCGGCATATTTAAACCCTAATGCGGGCCTTTTGGTGTTTTCGTAAAAGTGAACAAGCTCATGATTGGCGCCGGGATGCAACGGATTAATTTTCAACAATGCCTTGTAGTAGGGGACCCCTTCGTTCCCGCCGCCGAAGGTCCCACCATGTAAAGCGCCGCGGGCAAACCATGCTTCTTCGTCGTCATCATAGATGATTAGCATCTCATCCAAAGCGGCGGCGGCTTTCTTTTTCCGATCGTCGTTGGCGGTTCCGAGTAGGCCCTTCTCCCAGAGTTTTGCCGTAATTAACATTTGCTCTCGGTGCGAGGCCTTGGGCAAAAGTTCTTGGGCTTTCTTAAGCGGGGCCATGGCATCACCTTTGCCATATTTTTCAATTCCCCTATGAAGCATCATCCAAGCAAAAGCACATTCGGGATCGTACTTCAATGCCGTCTCGGCAGAGCGGGCCGCTTCGATCCAGACATACGAATAAAAATAGCCCAAGGCTTGATCGACGAATTTTTGACATTCGTCTGAGGTGGTACTCACCCGATAATGATACCGGCACAAATCGGGGAAGTGTTTCGCAGGCGCCAGTTTCGTAAGGGGCAATTGGTTCGCGTTGCTCTCTTTCGTTCCACTGGGATTTGGAGTTAAACCTTCAAAAATTCCCGCAATCGCCGGTATCACGGGGAACAAAAGCCCTAATAAGGTGAAACGAAACATATCCCATCTGCCCCCTGTTCGATACATAATACCCAAGGTAAGGTATATTGTGCCGAATTTTCATCTGGGAGTCTAGAAAAATCGGGCCTCATTCAGAATCTTCTCATAAAATTATAAACTCTAACGAGACAACATTTAGTCCAATATCTCACCCCGATTCGCCGTCGTGGCACCCCAAAAAACTTTAGCATCGGTTTGCTTACTCAGGGAACGCACACTGCCATCAACGTAACCAACAAGCAATACCGAATAGGGAGATTGAGGTATCGTCGGATCACAATCC
>CAZFDX010000868.1:0-2942 GCA_964518325.1 uncultured Alcaligenaceae bacterium
GACTTGAAGTGATCGGTTGGTTCGATTTATGCCCGTAAAATTGATGCGCCACTTGGGCCACTTTATTTCCAATCACGGGAATATCGGTGGGATCACCCGTCGAAACAGGGCGTCGCAAAAACGAGTAGATCAACGCGCCGGCAATTCCCGAGATGACTGCCGTGACCACCAATGGGCGATAGCTTTCCACCTTGTGAAGAACTTCCATGAATTGATCGGTGAACCAATAGGCCAAGAAGAAAATGAAACTCACCCCCGGAATGGCATACAGGCCATCGGCAAAGAGGAATTTGCGAAAAGGCATACGGATTATTCCCGCCGTGAGGAACACCGCAGTCCGAATGCCCGGTAAGACGCGAGCGATCAACAGAATTCCGACCCCGTAGTTCTGGAAATTCTTTTCGATTTTCTGATATTTTTCAGGGGGCAGGATATGCCGCTGAACCCATTTTTTGGTCATCAGCCAATGTCCCCAGCGTCGGCCAATCAAGTACAGGAGACTATCACACAATACCACCCCGAAAATACAAGTGGGCAGCATAATCCACCAACGGGGTCCCTCCTCGGGATTTTGCCAAGCCTTGCCAACGAGAACGCCCCCCGTGGCCACCGGTAATTCTTCTGGGATGGGCGCACCAAAGGCCGATGCCAATAAAGCGATCAACACTCCGGCGTATTGCCAAAATTCATCCACCCCTTATTCCCCTCTGGTAAATCCTGATTTGAATCGAACCATTATCGTTTTAGCAAATTATTAGGGAGGCGAGTATCGGTGTGGGGAATGAAGAGGAAAGAAAATTCGTCACCCGTGAAGCTATGTGGATCGTGTACTGCGGAATCCCCACGAAGTGAGCTTTCCGACATCGATTCGATCGCCACCTTGAACCCAAGGATAAATCCGTCCTAGGTAGAGAATATCAAGAAGAGAAACCCAAGAAGATAAACCCAATATGACAACCCCAGATTGAAAGCAACACAAGGTTGAAAGGAGGGGTAGGAACACCCTGACCACACTAAGGAAAAAGGGAGTCCCAATCTATAAATGCGATGACGAAAAAGGAATTTTTCAACCTATCGGAATAGTTCCCGCTCCACTACAAAAAAGAAATTTTCCAACCTATCGGAACAATTCGCGTTCCACTCGTTCAACAAGGTCTTTGGCTTTCCAAACATGGTCGCCGGCTTTCACACTCTCATCTTTCTCAAGCCAAGCTCGAACCTTTTTCTCGGCAGCCACGGCGGTCGAGTGAGTTTTATTTCCCAGATATAAGCTAATCTCGCCATAGGTGGCCGAGGTATGTTTGCGTGCCAAATACACTGCGAGCATTCGAGCATGGCTCACTGCCCACGTTTTCGATTTACTCTTTAAGGCACCGGCAGGGAGTTTCAAGGCTTGGCAAACGGCCACATCCACATCATGAATGCGGACCACTCGCACGGCATGGCGAAGGAGTTCTGCCAAGGCTTCTCGTGCGAGTTGTTGATCGATTGCTTTTCCCGTCACGCGGGCCACATGCCGGATCGAATGAATCGCCCCTTCGAGTTCGCGGACATTACCCCGCAAATGGGTGGCCAAGAAGCGAAGAATTTCATCCGGAATCGTGGGGGTTCCTGCGGTTGATTTGGCTCGCAGTAATGCCAAACGGGTCTCGGGATCGGGAGGCAACACCCCCCAGACGGCCCCTCCTAATAGACGATCGACCAACTCGGGCATGAGGTCATCGCACAATCGCGGATGGCTATCGCAGGAAACAACGACTTGACAGCCCTCCCCCACGAGGGCATCAAAAGTGTGCAGAAATTCCACCTGCGTGGCTTTTTTCCCCGCAAGGAAGGTCAGATCATCGACGATCAACGCGAAACATTCACGGAATTGTTTCCGGAAGGAGTATTGCTTATTGTGGTAGACCGCGCCAAGGAATCGATTCATAAAATCCTCGGCCGTGAGATAAAGCACTTTGGCATCGGGTTGCGAGCGCCGAATGCCCAGATAGATGCCTTCCAGCAAGTGGGTTTTTCCGGTTCCTGTGGGTCCGTAAATCACTAGAGGGTTCGCCCCCAAGCCCGGTTCTTCCACCACGCTCAATGCCGAGGCCCACGCCACGCGATTGCAAGAACCGGTGACAAATTGTTCCAACGATTTCCAACGACGTTTTTGCAGGGGGGGGGCCTTTGGGATCGATTTCTTTGGTTCTTCGTCCGCGAAGACGGGACGCAGCTTGCCCTCGGGTGTGCGGGGTTCCCCCTCATGTGTACGAGGTTCCCCCCGAGATTTCGTGCCAGACTCCGAGCCGACAGGGAGCTTGCTTGCGCGATGTGTTTTTGGCTCGGCTGGTTTTTCCTCAGTTGCGATCGGCAGACTAGGATCGATTTGGAACCGAATAGGGACCGGACCGAGAATATCCCCCACGATGACTTGAAGGTCGGAGAGGAACTTTTTCGAGATATAATCCTGATAGGTGGAATTCGGGATTTTCAGGACGAGTTCCCCCTCGTTGAGTTCAAACCGAGAGGAAGAGAACCACATTTGGAAACGAGGTTCACCCAGTCTTTCGGAAAGAGCAGAACGAATCAAGTCCGAGGGATTACTTAGCACAGCACAAGTCCTTGTGGGAAACGCCGATGAATCGAGTTCAGTACAAGTATCGCAGCGCCGCAGGGCTTTGGCCGAGTCGAGAAGCTCAGTAGTTTAGAAAAAATAATCCGCGCGATGGGCGCATGCGTAGAATCGCAATCGGCGCAAGATGCGCCATATTCGGACTGATTTATCGATTTGGAATTCGCAGGTAGATCGGCCTCGAAATTTTGCTGGTGAAACTCATGAGAGGCGTATAAATGTTTGGCAGCGAGGTTACGGGAATCAACAAGAAGATGGAACATTTTGAACCTAGCGCTTTTGGATTTTGCAAAAAGCACCAAAAGGATTAAAGAACCAATCCTTT
>CAZFDX010000869.1:0-6988 GCA_964518325.1 uncultured Alcaligenaceae bacterium
GTTATTGAAACATCATGCGCAGGATCGCATCATTATCTTCACAGCCGACAACGCCACAGTTTACCAAATCGCCCGCGACTATTTGATTCCCCCGATCACTCATCAAACGAAATCAAAAGAGCGAAAACAGATTTTGGAAAGGTTTCATAGTGGCGATTATATGGCCGTGGTCACCAGTCAGGTCTTAAACGAGGGGGTGGATGTCCCTGCAGCAAATGTGGGTATCGTCCTATCGGGAACGGCAACCGTTCGAGAAAGTGTGCAGAGATTAGGGCGATTGTTACGCAAAGCAAAAGATAAATCGGCCATCTTGTACGAGATAATTGCTCGTGGGACCGCAGAAGAATTTACCAGCGAGCGCCGCCGACAACATGGAGCGTTCCAACAAGGCTAATCACTCCGTCAACAAGAAACGAGCGTTTTCGCGGGGTCAAAAACCCCATCCGCATTCCGCATCCAGATCGTGAAAACTTGCTTTTAGCCGTTCCCGAGCAGCCATTCTAAAACCGCTTTTTGAACATGCATCCGATTGGCCGCTTGCTGGAATACGACCGATGCCGGTGATTCGATCACTCCATCAGTAATCTCTTCATCACGATGAGCGGGAAGGCAATGGAGAATACGGACATCCTTAGGGGCTTTTGCAACCAACGCTTCGTTGACTTGGTATGCGGCAAATTCCCTGAGTCGTTGGGCCTTCTCGTCTTCTTGACCCATACTCGTCCAAACATCTGTATAGATGACACTGGCTCTTTTCACCGCTTGAGCCGGATCGCGAATTTCTTCCGGCAAGGTGGCCGAAACCTTTCGGCTGTATTCTTCGAGAAAATCCTTGGGAAAACTATAACCATTCGGACAAGAAAGAATAAATTTAATGCCCAGTTTCCCACAGCCCACCGCCAAGGAACGTGCGACGTTATTCCCATCCCCCACAAAGACCACAGTTTGATTCTTCAAAGTTCCGAAACATTCTTCGATCGTTTGAAGGTCAGCCAGAGCTTGGCAAGGGTGCGCGGTATCGGATAGGCCGTTAATCACGGGGATCGAACTGTATTGAGCAATCCCTTCGACGGTCGATTGTTTGAACACCCGTAAAACAAGGGCATTGACATACTGTGAAATCGTTCGAGCAAAATCTGCAAGCGATTCTCGAACACCTAGCCCGACCTCGTTGCCTGCTTGAAACAGACTAGTGCCACCTAATTGATTGATGCCAGCCTCGAAGCTCACACGGGTCCGCAGAGAGGGTTTCTCAAACACGAGAGCGACAATTTTATTTTTGAGCGATTGACGAAACTCCCCGCGAGCGACCTCGGACTTGAGGCGAGCGGCTTCCTTGAGAATATGACGAATCGTCTCCGTGTCTTGGTCGATTAAATTGAGTAGATGACGCATGGATTTCACTCAACAAAAATAAGGTTATAATGAGAGAATAATTTGAATTTATTTTGCAGCCAATAACACCTCGGAAAGAATAGTACAGCCTTGTTCTATTTCGTCATCCGTGAGGTTGATGGCAGGGAGTAATCGAATTACAGTTTGATGGGTGGCATTGATTAACAATCGGCGTTTCAGACACTCCGCAACAATCGGGGCACCATCGGTAGCTAATTGAATCCCGATCATGGCACCGCGAACGCGAACCTCCGTGATAATCGGGCATCGTTCTTTGAGTTGGGTAAAGTGTTGTTGAAATTTTTGACCAATCAGCTCGGCGCGTTCTAAAAGGCTCTCTTTTTCAATCGTCTCAATGGTTGCCAGAGAAGCTCGACATGCGATTGGATTACCCCCGAAGGTCGCTGCATGGGTTCCGGGTTTGAGATGCTCGGCAACCTCGGTTCGTGCGAGCAATCCACCAAGGGCTACGCCCCCCGCAATCGCTTTGGCTAACGTGATAATATCGGGATTGACCTTCCAATGTTGATGGGTATACCATTTTCCGGTCCGACCCATTCCCGTTTGAACTTCGTCACAGATCAACAACAATTTATGTTTGTCGCATAGTTCCCGAAGTCCTTCGAGATAACCGGATGGTGGAAGATTGATACCGCCTTCGCCTTGAATTGGTTCCAACATCACTGCGATGGTTTCAGCATCAATAGCCTTGCTGACCGCACTCAGATCACCAAAGGGCACATAATGGAACCCTGGAAGCATCGGGCCAACCCCCTGATGATATTTTGGCTGACCAGTTGCTGTGAGAGACCCCATGGTTCGACCATGAAAACTATTGTGCATGGTCACAATCTTGTAGCGGTCGCTGCCATTCGGTCCACTGCCCCGACCGTTCAAACGAGCTAACTTTATCGCAGCTTCGTTCGCTTCGGTCCCACTATTACAAAAGAAGGCCTTGGCAGGAAACGCGACCCGAGTGCACAATTCTTTTGCTAATTCTCCTTGGGCTTGGGTGTACCAAGTGTTTGGAACATGGATCAATTCGGCCACTTGTTCTTGAACCGCACGAACGACCCGCGGGGGGCAATGACCAAGAAGGCCGCATCCCCACCCAGGAAACAGATCGAGATACTGATTGCCCTCCGCATCCCAAACCTGAGAACCTTGCCCGCGCACCAAACAAACGGGATAACGGGTATAGTTGGCGATAACGTATTGTTTGAAAACATCGATTACTTCGGCTGAGGTCATTCTTGTTCTCGCTACACTAGGTTCACTCAAGGACAATCTCTGTACCGGCAGGGGCATTGGGAATCCATTCCATTAATAAGGAATATTTTTCCCTTCCATCGATAATTTTGGTCGAGCCGACCCCGGCTTCCAGAGCTTCTAAACAGGCTTCGACTTTCGGAATCATACCGCCATCGATCACCCCTTGTTGAATGAGATTCAGGGTTTCCGCACGATTCAGTTTCGGAATTAAGCTCGTGGGGTCTTTGTGATCCCGAAGAATTCCAGGGGTATCGGTCATCAGCAAGAGTTTAGGAACCTTCAGGGCAGCGGCTACGGCACAGGCAGCCGTGTCGGCATTCACGTTTAACCAACCTAAACCATCCTGAGCGAGAGATGGAATCACAGGAATTTTTCCAGCATTGGTCAATTGATTCAATAATTCGGTTTCAACCCGCTTCACATTCCCGACCCGTCCAAGATCGATCGGTTCCAAATCGAGACCAGGAAGCATCAGCCTTTCCCCATAAAGGGCCTGATTTTCACCATAAACAGGAACCGCATCCACACCGAAATTTTGGAGGTTACGACACAAATCCGCGTTGATTTCTTGCGTCAAAACCTCAACTACCACCGCGAGGGTTTGTTCGTCCGTATACCGACGGCCTTGAATTTTCTTCGGAATCAAACCGGCTTTGTTCATTGCTCGGTCGATGGCTTTCCCCCCCCCGTGAACGAGGATAGGTTTCAACCCCAGATCATGAAGTGCAGCAATCGAGTGTAACGTTGCTTGGACTGACTCGGCTTGTTCCATTGCCGATCCTCCCAACTTGACAACAATCTGTTGTGCCTTGTGGGGTCGGATAGCATCGAGAATCGCCAATAATTCCTCTATACTTCCCGAAATCTTCATGGAACGAGAAAGGCTCCTCAATCAAACGGAAAAGACAAAGTGTAGACCAACTCGAAATTATGGCAAGAGTAAAATTTTCGAGAATGTGAAACATCAGGTATAGCGTGCTCCACGATATTGAATTTCAAAAAAAATAGGCAAATGCCGATCGATCTGAATAAGCCCCTCGCGGTTCAGTTGGACACCCTCGGCCGTGGTGCTGAGGAATCCCATACCTTTGAGTTCTTGAAATTGTGGGGCAAATTCAACCATAATATCTTTCCCATATTTTTTCAGGAAATAATCTCGTTTGAGATAGCCCTTTTTGAGTAATAGGATGGTCTCACGGGTGAATAATTCTTGTGCTGAAAGTGTGTAGGCTCGTCCGAGGGGGATTTCGTCACGATCGAGTTTCTCGATATAGGCCTCCCAAGTAGCGACATTCTGCATGTGAACGCCATGAATGTGACCAAACGAAGCGACCCCCGTCCCGAACATGTCGGCCCCGCTCCAAAGAGCATCGCGATAGACGAATTGTGTCTCGCTGTTTTTCATGGCGGTAGTAGCACTGGTGACAATGTAACCGGCCTTCTCGAACTCCTCGAACGCATAGGCCACCCAAGCTCGTTTCGTCGGCCAATCGGCCACGGCCCCTACGGGTTCATCTTGGCCGATGATGCGAAATTCCTTGGAAAACACGGTGTTATACGGTAGTTCCATTTGGTAAACGGTCACAGTATCGGGCGCCAACTCTAGCGTTTTTTGCACATTCCTTCGCCAGTTCTCCCAATCTTCACCGACCATTCCTGCAATCAAATCGATATTGATTTGAGGAAATTGAAGCTCGCGTGCCCAACCATACGCCCGATAAATTTCCTCCTCAAGGTGAGCACGACCGTTGAACTGCAGGATTTCTTTTTTGAAATTCTCGACCCCCAGACTCAATCGCGTGATGCCCATCTCGCGGAGCGTTTCTAACTTGTGTTTCTGCAATGTTCCGGGTTCACATTCAAAGGTGACTTCTTTTGCTTGATCCCAAGGAAAAATTTCCCTCAAGCGAGTCATAAGATCACGCAATTGCTGGGCACTCAAATACGAAGGGGTCCCCCCCCCGAAATAAACATAATGCAACGGTCGATTGTCAATCACGGTTGATTGGCTCAACAATTGCACTTCTTTCACCAGTGCATCAAGATACGTTTCGATGTCTTTAGCATTTTTGTCGGTATAGACCCGAAAGTAACAGAATTTGCAACGCTTCCGACAAAATGGGATATGCAGATACAACCCCAAGGGAGTATCGGGTTTTGGCTTGGCATTCAGAGCTTGCAGTGCATTCGGTATTTGTGAGGAACTCCATGCCGAGAATGGTGGATAATTGGCGATGAAATAATTTCCTAGGCCGGTTTTCTCTTGGTCAACGGTCGCACTCATGGGAAATTCCTCACTTCTCAAACTCACGCATCAAAGGTTATTGTATGGCATCCCCGATAATCCATTTTGAGAGATACGATTCACTCCCTACGAATCTTGCAGAAAATGTTGTTCTTCCACGAAATTCAAAACCCCAAAAATGCGATTCGGACCACATCTGATCGAATCGTTACTCAACGAATTGCACATCGGTGGGATTGGGGATCACCCCCGCTTTATACCCCTCTTCAAGAAGTTTTCTGACCGCTTCGCGGCCCCGAGGACCATAGTCTAAGGTCCAATCGTTCACATACATACCAACGAATCGATCCGCCAACGCCGTATCCATATCGCGGGCATATTTCAGGGCATATTGCAATGCCTCTTGGCGGTGATCCAAAGCATATTGAATACTTTGCTTAATGAGTTTCGAGACTTGTTTAATGGTATGCTCACCCAAATCGCGCCGTACGACGTTTCCACCCAAGGGCAGCGGTAAACCGGTTTTATCTTGCCACCAAACACCCAAGTCCTGAATCAAATGCAAGCCATTATTTTGGAAGGTGAGTTGTCCTTCGTGAATAATCAGGCCCGCTTCGTATTGTCCGGATTCGACTGCGGGAATAATTCGATCGAACGGAATGACCTCAAAACGAAATTCTTTCGGAAGCAGCAGCCGCAAGGTGAGAAAGGCCGTGGTCATCGTTCCGGGAACCGCAATGGTGTGTTGATAAAGTTCGTTCACCGACATCGGTTTTCGAGCAATAATCATCGGTCCGTAACGATCCCCCATGCTACAACCAGTGGGCAACAAGGCGTATTTATCAAGGATGTAAGAATAAGCATGGATGCTCACGGCCGAGACTTCGAGTTCCCCCTTCATAGCTCGGCGATTGAGTGTTTCAATATCTTGAAGTTCGTGAATAAAATGCAGGTCACCGGTATCGATTTTATCGTTGGCAAGGGCATGGAACATAAAGGCATCATCAGGGTCGGGGCTGTGACCAACACGGATAACCTTTTTCGCATTCGTGGTTGACATAATCCTCTCAATTTACGCTTTGGGAATATATTCGTGGGGAACCTCGCTGGGTGGGCCGCTAAAAGCAATTTTCCCCGCTACCATCACATGTAAGGTGCTCGCCATGCGTGCCAATTCGGGGGAGTGCGTGACAACGACCATTGTTTGACCTTGTTTGGCCAACTCCATGATGACGGCCGTGACCTCTTTGGCCATTTGCGGATCGAGAGCACTTGTTGGCTCATCGAACAGAATCGCCAAAGGGTTAACCGCAAGGGCGCGGGCAATAGCAACACGTTGTTGCTGCCCCCCCGAAAGTTGTTCGGGTTTCGCATCGGCTTTGTGCTTCAATCCCACACGCTCTAATAATGATAGCGCCTTGGTGGTAGCGATTTCCTCTTTTTCTCCTAAAACGTGGACCAACCCCATTTTGACATTTTCTAGGGCGCTCAAATGCGGGAAAAGATGAAATTGCTGAAAAACCATCCCTACGGTTTTTCGGATGGCAAGGATTTCTGCCTTGGAGGTCGCACCATGAGGCAATAACCGATGGGAGGCAATTTGAATCGATCCCGAGGAAAATTCTTCTAAACCATTCAAACACCGCAAAAGAGTACTTTTGCCCCCCCCCGAGGGACCCACTAGGGCGGTTAATTCTCCTTGAGCAAACTCAAGGGTGACCTCATTCAACACCCGATTTGTCCCACGATATTTTGAAACATTTTGGATCGAAATCATACCCATTTCCCTGCCTATTCCCCTGCGAAGCACAGAATTAACCTACATTTTGATACCTGAAAAGCCAGAGGGATTTTCGATGTGAAAAGTAAGAGAAAGTTAGAATGATATTCCAATGCAAATTGTCACTGAACACTTCACGAGACAACATTTAGTCTAATATCTCACCCCGATTCGCCGTCGTGGCACCCCAAAAAACTTTAGCATCGGTTTGCTTACTCAGGGAACGCACACTGCCATCAACGTAACCAACAAGCAATACCGAATAGGGAGATTGAGGTATCGTCGGATCACAATCC
>CAZFDX010000870.1:0-2146 GCA_964518325.1 uncultured Alcaligenaceae bacterium
TGCCCATGCCGAACGGGAACTGGAGCAACGTCGGAATCATTCTCTCCAGCTCGATGCCCAAATGGATACGCACATTCAGGAATTGACGAAACTCCGAGACGAAATCGACCAAGGACGAGAAGAACAATTTCGCTTAGTGGGGGAATCGGCCGCGTTGGAGAGTCGCGCCAGTTCCGATGCGGCCCAGCTCGAAAAATTCACCAAAGAACGAGATCGCAAACGTCGAGAGTCCGAAGCAAAAGCCATCGAGCGCGCCAGTGCCGATCGGGTTTTGCAAGCGTTGGCCCACCGCGATGAGGATTTGCAAAATCGATTATCAATCGCTCGTCAGAATTTAGCACAGCAGGTAGCCATTCGCGACCAACTCGAACGGGATTCTCGCACGATGGCCGATGCCCTCGAAGATTTACGGGTGCGCCGCGGTGGTCTTCTCGGTCGTCTCGAAGTGCTCGAAAATCTCGAACGGAATCAAGAAGGTCTCAGTGCAGGGGTTCGGGAAGTTCTGTCGGAAATCAACAACGGGGGGGTTCTCGGCCGAGCAGTCTATGGGATGGTCGGCGATTTACTTCGGGTTCCTCGGGAAGTGGCCCCGCTGATCGATGCCGCCTTGGGAGAACAGGCCTCGCATCTGGTGGCCCGTGATGCCGGCGCTTTGGATTCGGCCCTTGCAACGCGACGAAAACCCCTCGCGGGACGTGTGACGTTTCTGCCATTGAATCGAGATTTTAACGCTGCGGTCCTGAGCAGCGCTCCGCCTCGCGATCTTCGCGCTGCCGACCGCTGGGTTACCTGTGAACATCCCGATTTAGGTGGTTTACCCAAACAACTTTTAGGGCAAACCTACATCGTGGATGATCTGAACACCGCCCGACGATTAAGCCGCGATTCCCAGATGGCCGGTTGCCGATTCGTCACTCGGGATGGCGAAGTGCTCCATCCGGATGGAACCCTGACTGCTGGCCCTTACAGCGCAGCGGCGGGCTTGCTTTCGCGGAAAAGTGAGTTGCGTGAACTGCGAGCGCAAGATGCCGAACTTGCCCACGAAATTGGCCTGTGTGAGCAACGCATCGTCGAGATTCGGGAAACGATTAACCTCCAAAATACGGTGATCGTTGGCCTTGAAGGTGAAGTGAAGGCCCTTACTTCCGATGTCAGTGATTTGAAAAATGAAATCCTTCGCCAAGAGCAACAGGTTCTTCGTTTGGAAGATGAACTGAACTTGAACCGCTCGGAAACACGGCTTCTGGAAGAGGAAATTGGTAAACTCGAACAAACCTATAAGGAGATTCGCCGACGGGCCGATGAAGCCAAAAAAGCCGAACAGGAACTCCGTGCCCGTTTGGCAGAGCAAGAGGCCCGCGCACGGGTCCTTGAAGAAGCCCGCGCGGCGCTCTCTGCCAGTCTGACGGCCGCCCGTGTGGAGTTGGCCGAAAGTGCCCAAAATGTCAACAACATCCGAAACGAACTCCAAAAATTAGAACAAGACCTCTCACGAGGACGAATCGAAGCCCAACGGAACCAACGCCATGAACTGGCCTTGCAAACCCGTCGCTTTGAAGCCGAGATGAATGCCCTAAAGGCCAACGCAGGATTGGCCGATGCCTTCCATGCCAAGGAGCATGCGGAACGAGTGTATCTGGAACAAGAGCAAATTCGCGAACAAGCCAAGACCGAACGACGCATGATTCAAGAAGAGCTGGCCAACACCCGTGACGAATCTCGCCAACAAATTGAGCATTTGCATACCCGTGAATTGGCCGTCTCGGAATTGCAGGCCAATCGCAAACAAATTGTCGATCGGCTTTTGGAAGAGTACTCCATTGATTTGGCAGAGGAGTACCGCAAATCGAACCTCAATTCGGGAGAACCCGATACCTTCGATTGCATCGGGTCCGCCAAAGAGGCCGAAGAACTTCGGAAAAAGATTCGGCAACTCGGTGCGGTCAATCTCGAATCGCTTCAGGAACTCGAAGAGGTAGAATCGCGTGCGAAAGATTTAGGGCAACAGGTGAACGATTTGACGCAAGCCCGATGGTCCTTGCGAGAAATTATTGATCGCATCAACAGCGATTCCCGACGCTTATTCGATGAAACGTATCAAAGTGTGCGGCGACATTTCCAAGAGCTGTTCCGCAAACTCTTTGGT
>CAZFDX010000871.1:0-2576 GCA_964518325.1 uncultured Alcaligenaceae bacterium
CGCTAATCCTTCGGCTTGTCGGGCGTATCCGTAAAGCGATCCGCCAACGACGATCAAGACGAAAATTCCCATCATCACCATGAACTTCCGTTCGATGTGTGATTCGCCAAATAATCGTTTGAAGCCTCGATTGGACATAGAATTGGACCTCGATTTTCATAATCAAACGGTGATTTGACGATCCCGCGCCGCGATTTCCCATTTTCCAGTGACTTGATTATTTTCCACGATGTAGGCAAACCGATGTAACGCCACCGTAGGGCAAACGTGCGTCGGGACCGCATAGCCGAGGGTCCCCAAGGCCAAGGTTTCGCTTTGGGGTGTTTGCACCACGAGATGTTCTTCATTTTGCATCAGAACCTCTCCCGAGATGTTCAACAGAGTGAGGCGTTTCCCCGCAGGGGGATCACTAGCGATTGCTTTGGTTCCCAAATCAAAGGTCACTCGATCGGGTAGGGGTTTCGAGATCAAGCGGGTCACCACCAAAGCAGCCGGAATCATCTTCGGAAGGTCTGGGTACCGACTGCCGTAACCTTGATCGTGCAGAACGAAGGTACCGGGCGAGCAAATGATTCCAGGCGTTTTGGAGGCTGCCCAAATCGGAAAAGTGGGTGTTCCGCCGCAGATAAGTTGCTCGACGTGATAGCCCCTCTCTTCCGACATTCTGCGAAAATTGAGCACCCTGCCAAGAATCTGTTGCACGGCTTGTTCCCGTTCTACCCGCGATTCTTGATGATTGTGCCCATCGTAAACATGAAGGCCACGAACGACAAATTGAGGAATTTCGTAGGCCTGACGATACAACCGATGGGCCTCTTCTCCCAGAGCGATTCCGGTCCGATTTTGCCCGACATTCACATCCAAATAAAGATGAACCCGCCGAGGTACTGTCGCCAATCCCTCCGCCAGCATGTTCAATCCTTCGGGGGAATCGAATAGGGTGGCAAATTGTGTTTCGGGGTATTGGCTAACCAGTTGATATAACCGTTTGATATTGGGGCCAACCAGTGGATAAGAAATCACCACATTGGGCACGCGCAGTTGCGCCAACATTTCGGCTTCGGCAATTGTGGCGCATTTATGCATGGTGATACCCGCTTGCAATTCCATTTGCACGATCTCACGAGTTTTATGGGTTTTGACGTGGGGGCATAAGCGAGAGGGGTCCTGAATCGTTTGAACGATACTCGCGATATTCTGCCGAATCAAATTCGGGTAAAAGACCAATGCGGGTGAAAAAACTTCGTCGCTATTATGAATGAGATATTCTGGGTTCATGGACATCGTGTGGGTTGTAAGGGTGATTAGGAATAGTGTAGTGGATATTCCCTGAATTAAAATTACGGGTTCACTTAGGGGCTTGAACCGGCATGGTCAGGCGGGAAAAGTATAATTAGCATAACCATATGAAGTTAATTTCTCCCAGTGTGCTCCAAGCAGGGCAAGGGTTATCGATCACTGCCTGTGCGATAGCGATTGCCGTGGGCCTATTATTGTGGTTCACGGGGTGGCGTTTCTATCGCTTTTGGCTGGTGCTGGGGGTCACGGTGGCGGGGGGCATTTACGGCCTATCCCAAGGGGATAAGGTCGGTATGCCAACAATCATCACGGGCTTGCTGATCGCCATCGGGGCGGGGGTCCTCGGGGTTGAGCTTTCACGGATTTTTGCCTTTTTAGCAAGCGGTTTTCTCTTGTGGTTGGGGGCCACTCAGTTATTCCCCAATGCTCAGGAATTGGGGTTCGTCTTCTTGATTGGTGGGTTGATTGGTATCTTCATGTATCATCTTTGGGTGATGACCCTGACGAGTTTTCTCGGCACGCTCATCTCGTGGCATGGAACTTTGTTGCTGCTGGATCAGACCCAGACGCTGAAAGCCGTACCATTGGCCCAAAATCAAAGCCTTACCTTGAGCATTGCGGTTCTTGTGGTGACCATTGTGGGGGTGTTCGTTCAAATCACACTTTGGCGGTGGGATCGCCGACGTCAAACACGGAAAAAAACGAAACAGGCCGAGCAGGCACGAAAACTGTTAGAGCGCGAAAAATTCCTGCGTGAACGAGAAAGATTCGATGCCCGCCCCGAGGAAGCGTATCGCGACCTACCTCCACCTCATTAAGAATTCATCACCTGATCTAGGATTTATCGCCTACCTGATTCAGTAACAACGACTCGATTTAGGACTCATCACCTGATTCAGTAACAACCACCTCATAAAGTAGGGAGGGATCGTCTCACACAGCAGGGGGATCGCCACGCAGCAAACAATCAGGAGTCGCTATCCCCGTCTTCAGAGGATCGGGCTATGATCCTTCCAGCGACGTTAGATTTTGAAAGGTTTCACAAAGGGAAACGATCCCATCTTCCATCGAAAACGTATAAAGAACACCACAGAGATTGTTTGTTAAGGATTGTTTATGTTTATTCCTCCGAAGAAGCCAAATCAGCCCGCTGCCTCACCCGAATTGAATTCTCCTACGCCCCCAACAAACCCAGAGGCCTCCACGCCCACAGAACAATCCTTACCTCAGGAATCGCTCCCCCAACTGAATCCTATTTCTGAAGGGGGGGCCGCACC
>CAZFDX010000872.1:0-3978 GCA_964518325.1 uncultured Alcaligenaceae bacterium
CCTAATACCCAATCGGACCGCTCGCAAGGACGGGAACCCTCGCAACAGACAGCGGGACAAAATCGGGGGGGGGGGGCTTCGAGCCTCAATCGAATCAGTAACAGCCTTTCTTCGATTGGGAACGTCTTGAAGTGGCTTGTCTTTGCGGTGGTGGCGATTGTCGTGGTGATATTTTTGCTGCGGGGCGGTTTGAAATATCTGGCCCATTTCATGCCTTGGGCCAAAAACCTGTTGGCGTCCTTCGATGCTTGGTGGAAATCCCTGTTTGGAAATCGAGAGCCAAAACTCACGCAACGAAACGAAACCGGTTTGCCCGAGATCGTAGCCGATTCGCGTAGACCTTTCTCAAGTTTCGCGGACCCGTTCGCCACAGGAAATGCCTACGGAATGTCCCCCGAGGAATTGGTCGAGTATAGCTTCTCGGCCTTAGAATCGTGGGCATATGATCGAGGTCAAGGGCGAGCCGAAGCAGAAACCGCTACCGAGTTCGCCCTGCGACTGGCAAAAGAGTTCGAGCAGGCACGCTATGCCCCTGCGTTGGCCAATCTCGTTTCTCAAGCGAGTTATTCTCCCCGAGGATTAAGCGAAAATTCTCGTCAAATGGTCGAACAATTTTGGAAATCCCTACTTGGGGGAATCGCCCCTGTCGAGAGCCATTCGGAGAATTGAAACGGTTAAAGGAAGAAAAATCGCTCGGGGGATAATCGCTGAGCGAATCCAACATCAGCGTATGCCCAAAACAGGTCACATCACGAACGAGAGATCGAATTCTTTCGATCGGCAACGATAAGGGAAAGCGGGATTGTTAGACGGTGGTGACTTTATGCCACCGTTGATTGGCAGCGGATTCGAGAACGGCATCGAGCACATATTGGGTCCGCAACGCATCGCGGAAGGTCGGCATCGCAAGGTTTCCGGAAGCCAGTCCTTCGAGGAAATCCTTGACTTGGTGAACGAAGCTATGCTCGTAACCAATTTGCAAACCGGGGACCCACCAATTAGCCATGTAAGGATGTTCGCCATCGGTCACATGGATGCTTCGCCAACCGCGAGTTAAGCCGCCATCGCGATGATCGAAGTACTGCAAGCGGTGCAGGTCGTGCAAATCCCAGAAGATCGAGGCATTTTCGCCGTTGATCTCGAAGGTATACAAGGCCTTGTGCCCGCGAGCGTATCGGGTCGATTCAAACGAGGCCAAAGAACCATTTTTGAACCGCCCCATGAAGGTACAGGCATCATCAATGCCGACCTTTTGAATTTGTCCGGTTGCAGCGTGCTTGCGTTCTTTCACAAAAGTCTCGGTCATGGCACAGACATCCGCAAGGTCGCCATTCAACCAAAGGGCCGTATCGATGCAGTGAGCCAAAAGGTCACCGGAAACACCGCTACCCGCAGCGGCCACGTCTAACCGCCAAGTTCCAGCGCCCCCTTGGGGAACTTCGGGATTAATGGTCCAATCTTGAAGGAACTTAGCCCGATAGTGGAAAATGCGGCCGAGCTTTCCATCGTCAATGAGTTTCTTGGCCAAGGTGACGGCAGGGACCCGACGATAATTGTACCAAACGATATTGGGAACCCCCGCACGTTCGACGGCTTCGACCATCTTGCTCCCTTCGGGACCATTCATCGCCAAGGGTTTTTCGCAAAGGATCATTTTACCCGCTTCCGCAGCGGCAATGGCGATCTCTGCATGGGTGTTGTTGGGGGTACAAATATCAATCGCATCGATATCCTTGCGAGCGATGAGCTTTCGCCAATCGGTCTCAACAGATTCATAGCCCCATTTCTCGGCAAAGGCTTTGACCTTGGCTTCGTCCCGAGCGCAGGCGGCTTTGAGCACCGGCTTGTACTTCAGGTCGAAAAAGTGGTTCACTTTGGCATAGGCATTGGAGTGTGCCCGTCCCATGAACCCATAGCCAATCATCCCGATATTCAATGGTTTCAATGACATGGAGAGGAATCCTCTACGGTAATGGTCTACAGAATCTCCGAAAACCAGATTTTTCGGAACATTACTCTTCGTTGTCGTTAGTTGGTCTCAAAACGGCAATAGGGGATCGGTTTTCCCAGAAGGGTTTTCGGAAGTTTACCTCATCGGAGAAATACGCAAGGGTGGAACAGTTTGCCCAGTTGACGTAAGAAAGCAAAGATTGTCAAGCGACTTTGTTTGAGAAATTCAAGAAAGATAGGCAAGCAGACGATATGTATCCTACGATTCTTACCAACGTTCCACAAAGGAATGTACTTATCACACTCAGGAGGAGTGTATGTTGCGTCTACGTAAAGCCTTGCTTTTAACAGGATTACTGTTCTCCCCCGCAGCAGTCTTCGCACAAGCTGCGCCCGGCAAAGTGGTGGTCGATCTCGACAAACCGGCCTCGGGTCTTCCTTCGGTTCCGGCTCTTCCCGATGTTATCCCCAACACCCCGTTGCCTGCGGGTCCGGCAGAGAATGTGGATCAGGGCTATTTCATGGGGGGGGGGCCTGACCATCGTTTTCTCCCCGATAATTATTTGTTCCCCGACTTTGCTTGGTTGAAACGAGATCGCTACTATCGCTGGGATGGCCGACTCCGTTTGGACCTCGACTATTTGTCCATGAGCACCACCTCTTCTCCGGGGATTAGCGATGACCGCTTGGAAGGGGTTCGACTGGGTTTCTTGCTGTGGCTTGATAAGGATCAACGGATCGGGCTTCAAGGTAACTTATTCGGTTCCGTAAACAACTTGGATGATATTTCGGACCTGAGGGATATCAATGGCGATGTGCTCGACGGGATTAGCTCGATCAATTCCGTGCTGGGCGGTCGATCTTCGCTTGGACCTGCGGGCGTTTTCAATGCCGAATTACTCGGTCGGGGATTATTGCTTCGCTCCGATAACTTCCGCTTAGATGCCCTGTTGGGCGTGCGGACCTTTGGTTTCGGTTCGGCTTTGGTGACTCGGGATGTAACTGCAGGTGGAATTCCCGTTGCGACCCTTGCTGCTGCAGGGTTGAATCCCTCGGTGACCAGCCAAGTGATTAATCTTTCGCCGACCTCAACCGTTCCGTTTGCCGACTTCTCGGGACGAGCCGTTTCCTCCTTCTGGATCGGTGGAGAAGCCGGTATTGCAGCGGAGTATTGGTTTGGTCGCATCTGGGTTGAAGGGGCTGCCAAACTAGGTTACGGTCAAGCTCAGGGGGTCGGTCGGGTCGAAACCTTCATCCTCAACCCTGGAACACCTACTGCAAACCGAACCGCAATCGACATCGATGATAACAAAACGACCTTCCTGAACGAATTGGGAATCGGGACGGGGTTCATGATTACCCGCCACCTCGCCATCCGAGCGAACTACAGCTACACCCGAATTGGGAACATGTTCCAAAACGATGCCGTGCCCGGCTTCCGCAGCTACAACCTGCACACGGTGGGCTTAGGTCTCACCGCCCGATTCTAAGAGAACGTGGTCTGAGAGAAAATCGCTCAACAGAAAATCGCCCAACAGAAAATCGTCTGACGGAAAACCATTTCCCGCGAACGATAGCCTCAGGTTCAGATGCCTGAGGCTTTGTGCTTGAGCCTTACTGCTTGGGGCTTAATCCGATGCCGAAAGCTTCTAGGAAAAAAAAAGTTTCATGAGACCGGTTGCTTCTCGACCGATTTGGTTCCGCGAACCACAGCCAAACACGATTCGAGAATAAAGGTGAGTGCGAATCCGGCCATACCCAAGGTCAAGGGGGCCCGCCAAAGCACCGATTCATTTTGAGCATCGTAAGCGGAACCGGCATAAACCTCGTACATTTTGATATAGAAGACGGCCATGGCCAATCCTAGGATTGCGAGCGATATCCCCGCTCCGATTGACCGTCGCAGCACCTTGGCCCAGCGTTCGCTCATTGTAATTCTCTCCCGAAATATGTAGCACTAACAATCGTAGCACAGGAATTCCCTTCGGGAGAGAATCTTTATGGCAATCGTTGTGATCGGTACTTTAG
>CAZFDX010000873.1:0-5095 GCA_964518325.1 uncultured Alcaligenaceae bacterium
GGGTCAAACATTACAACGAAGCAATTCAATTAGCGGTTTCCCTGAAAGATAATGGAACCCGTGAACTTTTAAGCGAAATTTTGGTGGAATCGGAAGAGCACGTCGATTGGCTAGAAACTCAATTGGGATTAATCAACATGATTGGGTTAGAACGTTACTTGGCAGAGCACATGCTCGGCGAAGAGGCCGAGTAACGATCGAGATAGCCTTGAATTTTGCGATGACAGGCCATGCAACCATCGCCGGCCCCCGTGCAGCGTCTCACTTCCCGAACGCTGCGCAGTTCGAGTGTCAAAATGGCATCGACCAAAGCCGTCTCGGTCACTTGTAAACAGCGGCAGACCACCTGCCCCGTTTGGCAACCTTCGCAGCCTTGTTGTTGGCAACCGATCGACATCGTAAATCTTCCTGTTGAGAATCTGTCTCAATTAGAGTTTATACCCTTTTGAACGCCCAGACAAGAGGAAAGTTCCGCCCCTAGTGCAGAATTTTTCCCGATTTCTCAAGGGGCTTCCCAAACCTTCTATAATTTTTGCAACCTGATATTCTGTCTCATATGCCCGAATTGTTGAGGATTTATGCCGTTTTTCTCTGCCACTTTACCCAATGGGCTAACCCTCCTCGGCGAGCAGAACCCTGCGGCTCTTTCGGTTTCCACTTGTTTTTGGGTCCGGACCGGTGCCCGAGATGAAACCCCTGAAGAATCGGGTTTGTCTCATTTTTTGGAACACATGGTCTTCAAAGGGACCGAAAAGCGAGACCCCTTTGCCGTCAACCGCGACTTCTCGAAAATTGGCGCCGACAATAATGCGTGGACCTCGGAAGAGAATACGGTTTATTACGGCACCGTTTTGCCCGAATTTCTCCCGCAAATGGTGGATGTTTTGGCCGACATTATGCGCCCCAGTTTACGGGTCGAAGATTTTGAGACGGAAAAAAAGGTCATCCTCGATGAAATTGTCCGTTACGAGGTGCAACCACAATGGGGCGCTTACGATCATGCTCGTTCCGCCTATTATGGTTCGCACCCGTTGGGGAATCGGGTTCTTGGCACGACGGAAAGTGTGACCGCATTGACTCAGCCCCAGATGCGTTCTTATTTCGATCGTCGCTATGGTGCGGGAAATATCCTCGCAGTCGTGACGGGTCAGTTTGATTGGTCGCAATATGTGGACCTGATTCAGAAGGCCTGTTCGCATTGGCCTACGGGAAGCACCGGAAGGCAACATCGGATCGAACATCGTGGGAAGCCGGAAAAACATGTTCTCTACAAACCGGCCGATAAGGTCAATCAACTTTACGGAACCCTCATCACGGCGGCCCCTGCTGCGGATTCCCCCTTGTCCTACTCGGCTGCCTTATTGGCAACCGCCATCGGAGACTATGCCGGTTCGCGTTTGTTTTGGGCCTTGGTCGATGTCGGTTTAGCAGAAGAAGCCTCGATGGCTTTAGATGAGTGCGATGCCTCGGGGGCCTATTGGATTTCCTTTAGTGGTTCCCCTGAAAATGGGGAGCAAAATTTGGGGATCGTCCAAAAAATTCTAGATGACGTACAGAAAAATGGCCTCACACGGGACGAACTCGAAAAAACACGGACCAAAATTCTCTCCCGCGAAGTTCGGGCCAGCGAGCGATCCTCTCGCAGAATGAGCATCGTTGCCAAGGATTGGGTCTATCGGAATCAGTATCGAACCGTTGATGATGAACTGAAAGCATGGGATGCCGTCAGTCTCGATTCCATTCGGGAAGTTCTGGATCGCTACCCGATTAATCAACCCACCATCTGCCTGTATGGCCCCGAGGCCTGAGACGATTCTTTTACGTCGTTCCCCCCCCCCGATGGTCAGGCTTCCTTTGATGGGGATGTGGATGCAGATTTAGATATGGATGTGAGGATGTTCCCGACATTCGGAAGCATCCCCACCCTGATGCCGAGCCGATTTTTCTTTCCCTTTTGTGTTTTCCTTATTCTGAACCGATTTTGATTAGAATTTTACCCGTCAAGGTGCCGACGCCCCCTACGGTATTTTCCTCCTGCAATTGATGGGCTTGGGCCGCTTCACGCAAAGAAAATATCTTGCCGATGGGGGAACGAATTTTCTTGTTCTCTAAAAATTGATTGATACCAAGGGCGGCTTGACGTTGCTGTTCCGGCGAGCAATTAAACATAGCAAACCCCATCAGCGTTAATCCCTTAACGAAAAAAGGACCACCCGGGAAGACCGGTCGAGCGGTGCGCCCCGCCATGATGACAATCCGCCCCCACATCCGCATCGATTCGACAATCCGATCATAATTCGGTTCCCGCAATGTTTCGTACCACAAATGCAAGCCTTGGTTGTGGGTGAATTCTCGGATTTTCTCGGCCACATCCTCGGTTTTATAAAGGATCGTTCGATCGGCCCCGAGTTCCTGAGCCAATTGGGCTTTCGATTCGCTGCCCACCGTGCAGGCGATTCGAGCGCCGACGGCCTTGGCCATCTGCACGACCAACGAACCGACGCCGCCGGTCCCGCCATTGACAAACGCTAGCTCATTCGGTTGAAGTTTCCCGAAAGTGAACAACCCCAAGTAAGCGGTGATTCCCGTAAGGGCACAGGCACAGGCTTGTTCATCGCTGACCCCCTCGGGAATCGGATAGACGTACTCCGCCGCGGGGGAAACATATTCCGCAAACGTCCCCTGTCTTCCCAATAGGCCCTGATTCGATCCCCAGACTCGTTGCCCCACGTGAAAACCGCTTACCCCCTCCCCTACTTTCTCAACGACACCGGCAAAATCGGTCCCCGTGATAAAGGGTTTCGGCGTGGACATTGCAACGGCACCGGAGCGGATATAGGTATCGATCGGGTTCAGACCGGCAAAGGTGACTCGGACCAGTAATTGGCCTGCTGCCGGTGTGGGGGTCGGCACTTCACCCATTTCGATCACGGTTGCGGGACCCGTTTCTTGGAAGTAAGCTGCTTTCATGATGGCAATCGCTTCAGGAGGTTACACAAACAACAGTGGAGATTTTACGAGCTTTCGCGTACAGTAAAAGAAGACGAGGTTTCGATTCTGATGAATCCATACGCAGAGACGATTCGCAGCACCCTGACGACCGCCAGTCGGCGTTGGAGCTATCGTGTTCGCCTGAAACGATTCGCTTACACGATTTGGCTGCTGGCGTTGATTTTGTTGGGTTTGTATGGTCTTTGTAGTTTGGTGTTTGTCCCCCACGAATTTTTGCGGGTTTGTATCCTTTTGACCTTGGCAGCGATCGTGGGGGGGGCCTTCTGGATTAGCCTCACTCCCCGATGTTCGCTCACCGAAATGGCCCAACGCTACGAGGGGCATTTCCCACGTTTCAAAGGTCGTTTGAATCTGTGTGCCGAGATTCTTTCTCATTCTCACACGCAGGACGCTTGGCCCGAATTTGCGACCCATGCCCTGCGTCGGTCGGCCCATCATCTTTCCCGCTATTCCGTCGAGCAAGTGTTGCCTCTTTATAAAACGTGGCGGTTGTTGTTCAGCGGTTTGGCGTTGCTGATTGTCGTCACCGGATTGTACCTTTGGGGTCCCAATCCCAAGCCGGCTCAGCAACTGGCATTGGCTTGGGAAACTCGGGGGGGCCGAGGTTACAAGTTAGTTCTGTCGCAGCCTCAGGTCTCTATCGTTCGCGGGCGAGCGGTGACCCTTACGGCCTACTTAATTCCGATTACCTCTCGTTATCAAATCCCCGATGAGGTTTTTCTAGTTTTGCGAACTCCGCACGGCGCCGAACGATTTCCAATGTTCCGAACAGACGATATCTGGACGGTCGAAATTCCCAATATCGAAACTTCCTGCGATTATTATGTTGAGGGGAACCGAGTCCGCTCTCCCTACGGATTTATTTCTGTGGTGGACCCCTTGGAATTGCTCGAAACGGAAATCCGAATTCTCCCACCGAGTTATCTCGATCGGGGGGGGGAAAGGATCAACGAATTTGCTTCGTTGACCGTGATTGCTGGGGGAGAACTGCAATTCCGCTTCCAGTGGAATGAGCCGCCTCGTTCCGCAGAGATTTATTTCCAACCGGACTCAGCAGAGGAATCGGTGAGTTTGCCTTTGATCCTGAATCGAAAGGGAGAAGGACAAGGGAATTATCGCCCTGTGAAAAGCGGGGTTTATCGACTCCGCGCAATTTCCCAAGCAGGGGTTCCCTTTGAATGGACCAGCCATGTTCTGACGGTTTCTCCCGATCAGTTACCTCAGTGGGAAAATTTGCGGGGTTTTCCGACCCAAAACCGCCGTGCCAAAACCACCGATCAACTGTGGATTCGCGGCACAGTCAAAGACGATCTCGCCTTGCATGATATTTATTTAGAATGGCGTTTGAATGAGGGGCCGGCCAAAAAGGTTCGTTTAGCGGAACTCGAAGAAGGAGCGACTCAAGTTTCGATCGATCAGGTCTTTTCTTTACATAATCGTGGCCGGACCGGTGACCGACTCTACTTCCGGTTGGTCGCTTCGGATAATCGACCTTTGACCCTGCCGGAACATTCTCGCACTCGATACCCCCAGCGGGGTTGGCTGGAAATTATTCTCGACGATTCCAGCTCTCCTTTGAATGAACAAGAAGCCCTTGCCAGTGAGTTAGAAATTCACGCGAGCCTACTAGAGCTGCAAAAACTTCTTCTGGCACAAGCTCAACAAAGCGAACCTCTCTTACAAGCTCTGAAACGGAACCCCCGTTACCTTGAAGACCACCCCGAACGAGTGCGGGGTTTATTTGAACAACTTGAGGATAGCTTGACCCTGATCGAACAACTTCGCTCGCGGATCGATCCGATCTTCGGCTTTGCCAAAATGCGTGATTCTCTTAAGACCCTTCAGGATCATTTCACCCGATTACAACAGAGCTTACAGCTTCTCGTTGCCGAACCGGATCGGAGTGATGCGCTCGATCTTCTGAAAGAGTTAACGCCCACTTATTCGCAGTGCATCAAATTGCTCGAGGGAGTGCTCCAAGAAAACCAGCAGGTTTCTCGACGCCGCGTTCTGGCCGCTCAATTAGAAAACCTCGGTCAGAGCGCCGCCGCGTTAGCCGAGCAAGCCCCACGCACTCCTGATT
>CAZFDX010000874.1:0-6878 GCA_964518325.1 uncultured Alcaligenaceae bacterium
TTCCACTCGATGCCTCGATAGTTAAAGGGAGTCACGGATTGCCAGCCACCAATCCCGAGAATGGCCCGATCCTGATCGGGACGGGACCTAAACCGAATACCAATTGGCTTCCGATGGAAAATGTTCATGATCTTATTTTGAGTGCTTGTGGATTGGGATAAAATCATGATAGATTCTCAGATCGACCGGAAATCCTATCTTTATATTCTGATATTCATATTAATTATAGCTGCTGGCTTACGTTTAGGGGGGTTAGGTTATTGGTCTTTTGCATCGGACGAACTCGGAACTTATAACGAAATTGAATTATTACTTCATCCCAAACCAAATAGTTATGGTGATGAGAATGTCCCTAAGATGATTCCAATCTCGATTGGATTTCATTACTTTGCCCGGGAATTATTCGGGATCGGAGAATTATCTGCTCGCTCAATTCCTGCTCTCATGGGCTGGCTGCAAATCTGTATTCTGGGGATATTCCTTCCGTTTGTTTTCAATCGAGAAATGAGTCTTGGGGTTGTCATCTGTTTGGCTTTGTCCCCTGAACATATTTTTTACTCTCAATATCACCGCTTTTATACAATCACGGCTTTTTTTGTCACATTGAGCATCTTAATGAGCTTAATAGCCCTTTCTAGAAAATCGATCCTATTATTAATCGTTGCTCTCGTGAGTTCGATGATTGTTCTGTTTTGTCATACTCTTTCTGCTTCGATTGTTGGCATTATTTTTTTGATGACCTTAATTGATTATTATTTTGACAAACCCAATTCTGGAAAAAAATTTATTCTCGTTGCAGGACTAGGGCTATTGCTTTCCTGTTTGATTTTCCTTTTCTACCTTTATCCTCTCGGAAAATCGAAAGCGATCGACTACCATTGGAGGGGATTATCTCCCTTCGATGCTTTGGCTAGTTCGATTAGCCAATTATCTTGGCCCATTTTTTTATCATCCCTCTTAGGAGGGGGGATTCTTTTTTATTTTAATCGCTGCCTGTTTCTTAAGGTGTGTCTAGTCTGTCTTACTTGGATTTCTATGGTTCTTCTCCTTCCCCAAGTTTTGACCTTTCATTCGGCCTACGTTTTTCCAATGAATATCGGTTATTTTATTTTGAGCGGTGCTACGATTGGATTCGCCGCCCAACATCTGATAATTTTATTCAAATCACGTTTCCGTATGGTCATTTTTCTTGCGATCATCACATTTATCCCGTTCATGAATCTCCCCGCATTGGTGAGTTATTATCAAAATGGTAATCGTCACGATTTTCGACGGGCTGCACAATGGCTTGTTGATAATACCTCTGAGAATGATTTTCTGGCTGTACTTGAAGGTGATAAATTAGAATACTACCAACCTTCTTTGAAAGGACGGTGGAAACGATTACCCCGTCAAAATTACGAATCGTGGTTCCACAATCATCGGAGCTTAACGGGTCGGAACTATTTTGTTTTTCCAGCGGGTCGTTATGGGATACCTTCCGAATGGAAATCGTGGGTCGAAAAAAATGGAAGCATCCAAACAACTATTGTCGCCCGCCGTTTTGATGACCATGATTATCCTATTATCATTGTTCTGTATCGGGGTCCAGATTGAGGGATAGCTTTACAAACGGATTATTGATTTATCAAATTTCTGACCTTGCAAAATCATTTTTACGAGCAAAAATCATCAAAAACCTTGGAGAAATTTTATGAACGCTCAAAAACGGATCGAAGAGTTACGTCAACTTATCAATTATCATAATCACAAATACTATGTTGAAGCTAAACCCGAAATATCCGATCGACAATTCGATCAACTCCTCGATGAACTAGAAGCGCTTGAGGCCAAACATCCAGAACTAATCACACCCGATAGCCCGACCCAGCGGGTCGGAGGTTCGCCTATCTCGGAATTTGTGACGGTTCGGCATCGGGTGCCCATGCTTTCGATCGATAACACCTATAATGCAGGGGAACTTCGAGAATGGGATCGTTCCTTGCGAAAATTGCTCCCTAAACAGACCATTCATTATGTCGTCGAATTAAAGATTGACGGCGTGGCAATGAACCTTACGTATGAAAATGGCCTGCTCACTCTAGGGGCGACTCGTGGCAATGGCGAAGAAGGAGATGATGTCACTCATAATATCCGTACCATACCGGAAGTTCCGCTGCGATTGAATACAAAGCACCCTCCGAAATTATTTGAAGCCCGTGGCGAAGTGTATATGAATCGGGCCGATCTGGTTGAAGTGAATCGTAAACGAATTCAACAAGGTTTAGAACCCTATGCCAATCCAAGAAATTTGGCTGCTGGCTCGCTCAAACTGCTTGATCCGAAACAATCTGCCGAACGAAAATTACACTTTTTTGCATATGCCTCGGGAGCGATGGAAGGGGTCTCTGTCAAAACGCACACCGAACTTTTAGAGTTGCTCAAGTCCTATGGTTTTGCTGTGAATAGCCATGTCACACGTTGTGAGAATATCGAGGAAGTGATTGAAGTTTGTCAATCGTGGAGCGAGAAACGCCGTGATCTTCCGTATGAAACGGATGGGATGGTAATCAAAGTTGATGATTTAGAACAACGCAATCAGTTAGGGACCACGTCCAAATTTCCTCGATGGGCTAGGGCCTATAAATTTGAGGCAGAGCAAGCCTTGACGCGACTCGCTCGGATCGAAGTGCAAGTGGGACGGACTGGAAAACTCACTCCGGTTGCACATTTCGAGCCGCCCGTTTTGCTTGCAGGTACCACCGTCAGTAAGGCAAGCCTTCACAATGCCGATGAAATTGCAAGGAAGGATATTCGCGTGGGGGATATGGTGGTTGTTGAAAAGGCGGGCGAAATTATCCCTCAGGTGGTGCGGGTCGAAAAATCGGCACGGACCGGTACCGAAACGGTATTTGAATTTCCGAAACATTGCCCCGTTTGTGGTTCGCCGACCAAACAAGACAAGGATAGCCCTTTTGTTATGTGTACCGCTCCTCGTGGAACCTGTGGCGCGCAAATTAAACGAAAAATTTTGCAATTTGTCCGCCGCGATGCTATGGACATCGAAGGTGTTGGCAAATCGTTAGTCGAACAATTAGTTGATAATGATTTAGTGAAAACCATCCCCGATCTTTATCGATTAGATGAAGCGCAATTGCTCACACTCGAACGAATGGGTAAAAAATCGGCCCAGAATATTCTCGAAGGGATCGCTGCAAGCAAAAATCGTGGCCTCTCGAAACTCCTTGCAGGAATTAGTATCCCCAATGTGGCCGATAATATGGCCGATATTTTGGCACAGGAGTTTTTGACGATCGATGCTCTCATGAATGCAAGTGAGGAACGCCTCTCTCAGATAAATGGTTTCGGTCCCGAACGAGCAAAAGGGGTCTACGAATTTTTTCGGTCTGAATCGACCATTGATATGATCGAAGATTTCAAAGAACTGGGATTGAAACTCGATGAAACGAAACGAGAATTCAACACCGCAAATAATGCCAACCAAAATTCTCAGACACGAGGGGGGGGGCAATCGATCGTCGGGAAAACGATTGTGGTCACCGGTACTCTTTCCCGTTACGAACGAAGCGAAATTGAAGGCCTCATTCGTCAACTCGGTGGGAAACCTTCGGGGAGTGTCTCGAAGAAAACGGATTATCTTGTAGTTGGAGAAAATGCAGGAAGTAAGCTGGAAAAGGCCCAATCCCTAGGAGTGAAAATTCTCACAGAGGATGAATTTGATGAATTAATCGGAAAGAAGTAATTTCATCAATTGATATTTCTTTTTAAGGTGCTGCTGACCTGTCACTTGTTTGCGAGATCGTTTGAAGAAATAAAAACATCAATTGATATTTCGATATGAGTGAGGATTGAGCCGAGGATTAATTTTGGGTCGCATCCGAAGGTTCACTTTCGATTGGTTTGGTGGCATCAATCAAAAGCCATAAACCCACCCCACAAAAATAGACGATGGCATAGAGTGTAAAGCAAGTGATATATCCTGTTGTTGCAATCACTTCTTTACCATCTACAATGGAAGAATTCGCCCGTAAAATCATCCCTGTGACAAAAATTCCCGTGACGGCCCCTCCAAGGTTTCCGACCATGTTCATGGCTCCTGAAACGGTTGCAGCATAATCACGGCCAATATCTTGGCAGACGGCCCACGCGGGCGCCATAATCAAATCGTTGAAGAATCCCATGAGCATCAAGGGAATGGCTAACGCCCAAACATTGTCGGGGGCAACAACCTTGGCCGCGATGGCAATGAGATAACAGACTCCTGCCGCCCCGTACCCGAGCATTCCATAAATGCGCCGGCCCCATTTGCGGTCCCCTGTGCGGCGGATGTATCGATCGGAAAGAACCCCGCCCAAGAAGCATCCCAACATCCCCACGAGGAGGGGGGCACCGCTGAGGATAGCCAGCAGGATTCGTCCTTCGGGTGTGTTATTCCAGTCCGGAAATTGGGATTTCATGGCGCCGGGATGATTGTACATCAAGAAATACCAACAAAAGTTCGTTACCATGTACATCCCGCACAACGCCCAAAGATTTCGGGAGCGGAGGAGCTTCCCCCAAGGAATCCGAACAGGGCCTGATTTTTCGTTTCGCCCCGCATTGATAAGGGCTAGTTCTGCCTCGTTCACCCAAGTGCTTTCTTTCGGTTTATTCTTAAAAAAGAGGTAGAAAATGGCGGACCATAAAGCAGCAATAAGGGCAAAAAGCCACATGGCACCCCGCCAAGTTAATCCACCCGATTGATGCATTCCGCCGACATCCCACGAAGTGAGAGAAACCCAAAGCAAAGGGGTTAATCCCCCCATGAGTCGGGCACTCATCCAAATACACGATTTCGCAAAGCCGCGAGAATCCGCCGGAAACCAATTATAAAGGGCTTTGGAGATGTTCGGGAAAGCCCCTGCTTCCCCCATACCGAAGAGAAATTGAATGACGATCAAGGCCCCAAAGCCGATGTAAATACCTCCCACAACCGCATCCGAAAGAATGCGCATTCCGGTGAACCCCGTTAAAAAGACAAAGAGGGACCACCACGTTACCACCCGCAACAAGGCAGCGCGTGGGCCATGAGTATCGCCCAACCAACCTGATGGGACTTCAAACAAAGCGTAAGCCAATTGGAAGGCCATTAACACCAGAAAAAAATCTTCCGTGCTATATTTATCATCCTCGGCCCGATTTGCGTTGAGGTCCGCCATAATGGCCGATTTGGCACTACCGTTGGCCGCTCGGTCCATGTAAGTAATCATCGCTAACAGACAGAGCAAAAATAATACTGCGTATCGGACCCGTGATGGAGAGGTTGCCATGCGGAAATTTCCTGTATTTCGTGGTTAGGAAAGTTTAGGATTCTCAAGAATTCTGTGTAGGGGAATTGTTTGACTTCAAACAATACGAAATCGTTCCGAATGCATAATCATTCCGTTTGGAGAGCCGGTGAGAGAAAAAAAGGCGACTGGCAGAAGGCGGCATCGTTCCGAATGAAATTCGTTCCGAATGATAATCGTTCCGAATGAAATTCGTTCGGTTTGTGGGAAGCGGAATTGAGAAGATGGGTTTGAAATCCCACAAAAGGGTTGATTCGGGGAGATGGTTGAGATTGGCTTGGCAGGAACAGAATAGCGTTATCGTCCAGAAAAATGAACGCATCTCAGAAAGTTATCGCCCCGAAAATTGGACACCGCCAACCCCAAGTAACATTTCTAAATCAGCAACGGGAAAGGAAGTGGGGTCCACCGAGAATTCTTGGCCGAGTTTGAATTGTGCGCGCCGCCCCGCAGGGTCCGAAACATGGAGAAAGACCGGACAGGGGCCTGGTTTTCGCTTCAGTAGAGTATGAAGCGATTCGATAATGTTGGGTTCGTGCCGACCTAAATCGAGATTGAGAATAATACTTTTTGTCAATTCTTTTTTGGCTTGATCGAGTGTGATGAGTTTTTTGAGAACGACCGTTTTTCCATGTCGTTCACTATCTTCAATCACAGCATCGAAAAGATAAACATAATCGTTGACAAAAAAATCATTGTAACGTCCCAAATCATCCGACCACATCACACATTCTACCTGACCAGTAAAATCTTCGACTTTACAACTGACAAATCGCCCCCCCCTTTTAGTCGTTAAAAATCGAACCCCTGCTAACATCCCTCCAAAGCGAATTTCGGTGCCTGCCTTAGCTTGCATAATTTGGGCAACGGTGGTACTGGCATAGCGTTTCAAGGTGCTATCGTGTTCTGCAAGGGGATGGCTGGAAAAATAAAAATCAAGGGCCTCTTTTTCGTATTTGAGAAGCTCGGTATTCGACCAACGGGAGACATTCGGAAGCGGGATTTCCTCGGGCTTATTCTCAGAGTTTCCCGAAGAATCCTCATCCATAAGATCGAAAATACTGCGTTGGCCCCGTTTCCGATCTTCTTGGGTACCCGCCGCCGAGGCCAAGGCACCGCTCAGGGCTGCCATTAACTGCGCGCGATGGGCAAAGGGTTGCGCAAATGCATCCATCGCACCGGCCATGATGGCCTTTTCCAGTGCCGCCTTGGAGACAATTTTAGTATCAATTCGTTCACACAGATCATAAAGGCTTTTATAAGGGCCATATTTTTTCCGATTGTTCACAATCTCTTCAGCCGCCCCTTGGCCGATCCCTTTGATTGCTAACAACCCGAAAACGATATTTCCATTCACTACACTAAAATCGACTTCACTTTGATTGACATTCGGTGGCAAAACTTGGATACCAAATTTTTTGCAATCGTTGATATGATCGAGTAATAATTCCCGTTTATCGGTCTCGCTAGAAAGTAACGCTGCCATGAATTCGGGAGTGTAATGACGTTTTAAGTACGCCGTCTGATAAGAAAGAAGGGCATAAGCTGCCG
>CAZFDX010000875.1:0-1645 GCA_964518325.1 uncultured Alcaligenaceae bacterium
GTGCAGGACCGAAGAGATGGGAATCCGTCTCTGCACCAGAGTATCGCGATCGCGTATCGTGAATGCTATAACCAAAACTTTAAGAGTTTGAGAGTTTATGTCAGCTTGTAGACTTAGCTTGACAGTATTACCCAAATTTACTACAGATAGATGAAGAATAAATCTCCCAAGGGGGGTGACTCCACAAGAGGAGTCACCCCCCTTGGGAGACACCTTCGATGAGGCAACAGTCAGTTTGTTTCACAATCCTATTATTTGGATTAACGATCCTCACTATCAACGCAAAAGGTCAGGTTCCAAATCCAGAGGTTGTATGGGTCGAAAATCCAAACATGAAAGGGTCACTCATTCAACTCAAATGGAAAGTGGTGATTCCTCTGGGGTATGAAGTTGTGAAAGGGCATACTTACATCCAACAGAATGGAGCTAACATAAATATCCCTGATAATCAGAATGAAACACTTATACCCGCACTGGTTGGTAAAAATAGAATAAGGATTCAAGTTAGAATGAGACTCAAAGGACCACCCTCGGGCCCTGAAATTGATTACCAATCGACTGCAAAAGATGTGATCTATTTACCATAGTGATTTGGAAATCTAAGAGATATTATTTGAGAGATATTCATTAAAGAAATAAAATTTATGTCTGCTGGAGTTTAACATATGAAGGCAAGGAAAGCCATCAGTTTAATCGAAATTATTTCGGTGGTTGCAGTTCTATTTGTTTTAATCGGGTTAATTCTTCCTGCGGTTCAGAAAGTAAGAGAAGCAGCGGCCCGAGTCAATAACCTTGATAAACTCAAACAAATTACATTAGCCACCCATACCATTGAAAGTCAGAGAGGTTCTGTTCCGGGAGTATTTGGGAAATATATTCAAAATCAAGGTCAAGTGGGACCAAATTTATTTTTCGATTTGATGGAAATTTTAAATGTTTCGTTCCATTCGATGAACTTTTTTTTGAATCCGAACGATCCCTCGTATCACAATCGCGTTGATCCAAATCCATTATTTCCAGAGAATTCTAAAAAAAATTCTTTTACAGGCTGTTCCAGCTATGCCCTTAATGCTCAAATCGGAGCACGAGAGCAATTTCAAATTTCAAGTGATATTACGGATGGAACTTCTAATACCATTTTCTTTTCAGAAAGATACTCATATCGTTGCAATGGGATAATCTTTTCCATCTCCCAGTATTCGAGTCGGTCGAATTATCATGGTGTCAGAAGGTGTATGTTTGCGGAATCACCCATTGCCGATGAAGATTCTGATCTCGAAACGGAACTGGATCACGATGTTTATCCGATCACTCTTGGGGCGCAATCGCTTTCCATTCCCTCCCGTGTCGGTCAAACCTTCCAAGTGCGTCCCAAAGTCATTCAATTTCAATTTTCATCAAATTATCCCCCAGACGATTGCGACCCTCGAAGAGTACAAGCCTCGCAAACGTCTGGGTTAGCAGTGAGTTTTGCTGATGGTTCCGCTCGATTGATACGCCCTTCAGTGGACCCACTCCTTTTTTGGGGAGCCATCACTCCGCGTGGGGGAGAAGTATTCGGGTTAGACTGAGTCATCGATTTAAGGTTAACCAATCAGGGTACGCAATTCGTGCAGGACCGAAGAGATGGGAATCCGTCTCTGCA
>CAZFDX010000876.1:0-5522 GCA_964518325.1 uncultured Alcaligenaceae bacterium
GCGTTCGACCGCCTGAAGTTCCGAATTCATCAGATCGGAGTATTGGAACGCTGCCAACGTCAGTACAGTGACCACACCGAGAACTAAAAACAGGATGAAGCCTTTTCGTTGGCCTCGGGAGTAGTGGCCAGCAACGGTAGAAGAATAGACTCTCATGTTAGGGTTCTGGCACCTCCAAGGGGGTCGAATTCGTGGAGGAAGGTCCAGGAGCAGCTTGCAGGGCAAAGGTATGGCGAATCGTTTTTTGAAAGGGTTCGTTCGGATTTTGCGTGGGCAGTTGCAGGGTTAAGGTAACCCTCACTGCTAACGGGGGACCTAGCACGGTTTTGTTATCCGCCCCGAGGACGGACCCATCCCACGAGGCACTACAGGAGGCCCCGTCCCAGTACTCAAAGGTGATGTCAACCACCTCTTCAGCGAAAATATAAGAGGCTTCATCTCCTTGAGTTAGATCGGGGCCAGACTTGATCGCTTTAGTGGTTTCACTAAGTACCGAGGTTAATTCTTGGCGGGCCAATCCGTTGTCAGTCATCCAAATGCAAATGCGACGAATATCCGCGGGGTTGGCCACCATCCCATCTTGTCTTGGATTTCCCGAGGCCGTTTTGGCAACAAACAGGGTGATACTTTTTTCCTCACCCACAACCCCCGCAATATAGGGAGCCGACTCCTGTAGGGCTTCGGCTGCGGCAGCATCCGCATCACTGGTCATTGTCGGATCGGTTAAAGCAGCGAGTGGGTCGGTGGTCGTTGTGGTGGAAGAGGCTTTGACAGGGACGACAGGAGCCAAAGCAGGGATAATATCACTCCCCAATTTTTGAATGATCGCGTGACTCAGGGTGGCTTGCTGAACCAATTCTCGACCAATGTCGGCTTCTCGAAGTTCCAAATCCATGGCGGTGTATAAAGCCGCGAGCAGGATCAGGGCCAAGGCCACCGACAGGATCACCTCCAACAAAGTGTAACCTGTGCGAATGCTGGCTCGTGCGGTTGAGATAATCATCGTTTCCCCCCCCCTATTCCACCGGTTCCGCCACCACCAAGGCCACCTAAACCACCGGTTCCGCCACCACCAAGGCCTCCCAATCCACCAGTTCCGCCACCACCAAGCCCGCCGGTTCCACCACCACCAAGGCCACCTAAACCTCCACCCGAAAGCCCCCCCCCTGTACTGGGTGTGGTGCTTCCGGTCATGGGTGTGGTGGTTGTTCCGCCTGTGCTTGAACCGGATGAACTACCGCTCGTTGAGCTGCTGTCGGTCGTTCCACCAGAAGTGGTTCCGCTCGAAGGGGTTTCTTGGGGGGTATCGGCCCGACCTTTGATCGACGGATCGACGATATAGGCTGCCGAAGTCACTTCGATGATCCCATCCAGAAAGAAGGGGCTTTCCCGATAAACTCGGATGGTGACACGATACAAGCCATTCACGCCGGTATCGTTAGAGGAGGTGACTTCCCATTGCCAATCCGGTTCATCGTCAAAGGTGCCGCTGCCACCGGCACTGACCGCTTCGATTCCTGCGATAAAATCATTGAGCTTCGATTCAGTCAAGCGGCATGCCACACTCCGTTGCTCCGCTTCAACAGCCATCTTACTCGACAGGTTCGATAACTGAGAGATTCCCGCCAACCCGATTAGAAAGATGGCCGTTGAGACAAGGACTTCCAAAAGCGAAAAACCTTCTCGATGATTCAGACGGCTCAAACGCATATGTCCTATCCTTGCTGGAATAATGTTAGGGCCTATTGCGAGTAAAGACGGTGACGGCCCCCGTGATCCCACGAACCTTGACCACTACGGGGGCACTATCCGAGGTTTCAATCACAATTTCTCGATCTTGCTGGGCACTCCCATCGGGATTAAAAGTCACGATCAAGGTATATTCGCCACTGGTTTCGCTACCATCTTCTAGGCGACTGAAGACAATGTCTTTTGAAATCTCGTCTTCGAGAATTAAATCTTGAACATTCTCCTCGGCATCACCAAGGGTCGCCATATCCCCCCAGATCGAAATCCGATCGGGTCCTACCTTGAATCGAGAAGTCTCGGGGACAATCGCAAACCGATAGGGGACCCCATCTTCGATTGCTTTGCTTCGTGCCTGATTCAGGGCGTTGCGTATCTTGTCGGAGCTGCTCTTGAGTTTGGTATCACCAAAGAGGGCATCTAATGTAGGAATCGCCAAACCTGCGACCAGCACAATAATGATGGTGACAAGGAGCAATTCCAAAACGCTCAGCCCCGCTCGCGAGGAATGAACCGACGAGATACGCATCTGCGACATCAATTCTTACCTCACATAGACCGGTAGGCCTGTGTCCATATTCGTGAACCAAATCTGCGGGACGGGTTTACCCGTTCCGTCATCAACCGCTCGATCGTAGTTGAACGGATTCCCCCAAGGATCAAGCAAGGGGTTATCGGATTTGATTTCGATATAGTGGAGGACTTGGTCCAACGATTCGGGCGGATTCATGTTGTTTTTGATTGTGTAGGTATTGATGGCCTTCAGAAGCGTTTGGGCTTTGATCTTACCTTGATCCTCTTTGTTTTCTCGAAGAATTTGCATCGCAGCCACAGTAGCCAACGAAGCGAGAATCAAAATAATGGCGACGACAACGAGCACTTCCAAAAGGGTGAAGGCGCCTCGTCGACTCCGGTTTTTGAGTAATGGATGATTGATGGTCATAATGGGACCCTCCCTAAGTCAATTATGTTACTTTAATCTTTAGTATAACCGGTTAAGCGGTTAAAAGAGAATGAAGTTCTCTCAGAATTTTAGAGGGGGGTCCAAAATCCATTATGGGATGGCCACTTAGGTGGAATGACCGCTTCAGAGCAGTCCCCTTGCTGACATTGAAACCAACTGGATCGGGCAATGGCATCGGGCCGATTACTTCGAGTAATTGGCAAAATGCTTCGCAACCTCACCCGATTTGGTATCCCCCTCGTGAACTAAAACCGCGTATTTCAGTTTCAGTTGTTCCCCCTTTTTCAGGGTTACCAATTCTTTGTTCTCCTTGACTGCCGGAAACCCCGATTTGCTTCTGCCAAAGGGATTCGCAGCCAATAGACCGTACTCCCGAGCATGCCAACAAGGTTTCAGTTTATTCGAGGGGTGGCTAAAAACGGCAATACCGACTTCAAATTCTTTGCCGTCTTTGGTCACTTTGCCATAATAATCCACCCAATCCGATTGATAGCCCCAAACCTCTTTTTCGTTCTTTTTCCCCTCGGCATTCAGATAGGTTCCGTTGCCCCCTTTCACTTTGATCTCATCCGAAACACGAACCCCCATGGAACCTTCTTTGGTATCTCCGAAAGTGATCCCCCCTTTCGAGGCCACAAGTTCAATGTCTAAATCGATCCGCAAGGCAGACCCCAACACCGTGACCGAAATCGTTCGGTTCTCTTGAAGAATCACCAACCCCGTAGCCGAGCGCCATTCGTTTTTGGTCAAGATTTTGGCCGTATTTTCTTTAATTTCGGGTTTGCCAATTTCCGTGCAAACAATCCGACCATGACCGGGTGCTTCCGACCAGAAATCGACGCCTTCGACCCCCTTGATTAACGATTTTTCTTTCAATTCCGGCTCATTTGGAATGACATCCCCATGACAAAACCAAATCGATTTTTGATGAACATGGTCGGTAGTCTCTTTGGCGTAACCTGTTTTCATCGGCCAAGCACGGGTCACGGGAACCCCCGAGGGTGTCAAAACCGGCCAAAAATAGGGCTTGGCCAGCTTCTCTCCTTGGGCAACGTATTGAGTTAATACTTGTTGGTTGTACGAAAAGGTCACCACACCGTTTTCTACCACAACCTTCCAAGGAGATGTTTCTGCACCCAAAGAGACCGACGCAAAGGAAGACGCAAAAAACAAACAAGTGAAAACGAATCGCAACACGGAAGGATTCCTCTAAAACCAAGGGAAAGGATAAGAATGATGTTGTTAGGAATGGCGTCCGTTGGCAATAGCTCGCGGCCAAAATTTCCTTCAATAGGCCGTATTGATGAATCAATCCAATAAAGGTCTAGAAGCGATTGATGTTAGGTTCAATGGGAATCGTTTTGCAGGCGGGATTGATGAATCATCCTAATTAATGATCCAGAGATGACCTAGGGCTTAATGGCTTTGAGCCTTATGGCCTTGGGCTATGAAAGTCTCGTTAAGGTTGCACTTCCCAACTGCCAGCGATTATACTAATATAAAGTTTTGTTCGCTTACGACGTTTGTGGATATATGCCCGAACCGAAATTTATTCGTAATTTCTCCATCATTGCTCATATTGATCATGGCAAGAGTACCCTTGCCGATCAATTCCTCCTCAAAACAGGAGCCATCACCGAGCGAGAATACAAAGCCCAAACCCTCGACAGTATGGACCTTGAACGGGAACGCGGCATCACGATTCGCATGCACCCCGTCACGGTGTTCTACACAATCGATGGCCAAAAATACGAACTCAATTTGATCGATACCCCCGGCCACGTCCATTTTTCCTACGAAGTTTCCCGCTCGCTGGCAGCCTGCGAAGGGGCCATTCTTTTGGCCGATGCCTTTCAAGGAGTGCAAGCCCAAACGGTCGCCAATGCCTATTTGGCCATTGAGAATAATTTAACGATTATTCCCGTCCTGAACAAAATCGATCTCCCCACCGCACGCCCCGAAGCGGTCATTGCGGAAATGGAAACGGCCGTCGGCATTCGTGGAGAAGATGTGCTTCGGGCCAGTGGCAAAACCGGTCAAGGCGTCGAAGACGTGCTGCGGGCGATCGTCGAGCGGATTCCCCCCCCCTCGGGTGATCCCAAAGGCCCCTTGAAAGCCCTGATCTATAATTCGCACTTCGATACCTTCAAAGGTGTGGTTGTGTATGTTCGGATTGTGGAAGGGACCATCAAACTGGGGCAGAAAATCCGCCTGATGCGTGGGAATAAGGAATATACCGTTATGGAGATTGGTCAGTTCCGACCCCAACCGGTGTCGGTGAATGAATTGACCACAGGCCAAGTGGGTTTCTTCACGGCCCAAATCAAAAACATTCAGGATGTTCATATCGGGGATACGGTTACCGATCCGGAAAATCCCACAGCACAACCCTTGCCCGGTTACAAAGAACCTCAACCGATGGTTTATAGCGGGTTGTATCCCACGAACAACAACGATTTTGAAGCCCTGCGCGAAGCATTGACCAAACTGAAGCTCAACGATTCGAGCTTCACTTTTACCCCGGAAGTTTCCGATGGTTTAGGCTTTGGCTTCCGCTGTGGCTTTTTGGGAATGCTCCACCGCGAGATTATTGGGCAACGACTAGAACGCGACTCGGATTTGGACTTGGTTCACACAGCCCCGAACGTCAATTATCAGATTCTCAAGAAAGATGGGACCGAAATTTTGGTGCGCAGCCCTCAGGATGTTCCCGATAGTGGACAGATCGCGGAATTCCGTGAGCCTATGGTGAAAATCAACTTCCTGATCCCCAGCGCGAATGTCGGTGACATTATGTCGCTGGCATCGGAAC
>CAZFDX010000877.1:0-2550 GCA_964518325.1 uncultured Alcaligenaceae bacterium
TCGTCGGCAGCGTAAGATCTGTATAAGCGACAGGAACCAAAAGTCGTCCTCGTCTCGCCCCACAAGTCTCTTGACGGTCGATCGAACGAACGCACTTACGGCGTGGCTTTTCTCCCTCCCTTGCCGCCGACCTCGGTCCCCGCTCAATTTCCCTTTGGCAATACCATCACCTTGACCTATCGCGATCAGCGGTTGAGTAAACTTCTCGCAGATATTGGGCCGGGGTTACAACGCAAAGACCTTATCGAATCGCTGATCGGATTAGAAGGGCGTGTTTCGGGAACTATCCCCATTCGCCTACTGGCTGGAGGAAAAATTGAGGTGGTCGGGCGGGCACAAATTCAACTGGCCGATGTGACCTTTGACAATCGACTGATTTTCCGAAGGGGAAATTTCTCGATGAAATCGATCGGTGATTTGATTCAGATTGACGAAAGTGCTTTTGAAATCGGTAACGGTCGATTGAGTATCGTGGCACGCTTTGATCTGTTCAATCCCGAACGGGCCGAAATCCGCATGGACCTCGATCGGGTCGATCCCAAAGCGATCCCCTTCCTTGAAGATAGTATTGGCAAAAGTTTGGATATTCCTTTGAGTGGTCGCTTGGTCACCTCGGCTGGGCGAAATCGCGATTGGCGTGGTCATGGTACCTTAACTTGTGCGAAGGGGACCATTCAAGGCGTCGCCATGACCGATATTCGCCTGCCGATGACGTGGAATCTCATTCCGAGCTTGGACCGCATCGAGGTGGGGATCAACGAGTTTTCTGCGAACTCCAACGGGGGCCGCATCACAGGAAGTTTGAAAATTAATCGCACACAATCTCGGCGAAACGGGATCGAAGGAGTGATTGATTTTAGCCGTGTGGATGTGGGGCCTGCCTTGGCCCCGCGCGGAGGAGAAAATTCCAGCTTGAGAATTTCCGGTAAGGTCCTCCTCGGCGGGGAAATCGACGAATCCCAAAAGGGGCTGACGGCCAAGATCGATGCTCGTCTCACGGAATCGAATCCGTTTCGTTTACCGGTTTTTGCCAACGTCGGGGGGGCACTCGGTGTCCCAATCGATAATTTGAGCGCCATCAAAGAAGGTGAGATGCAAGCCGAGCTGCGAGATGGCGTCGTTCGCCTGAAACGAATGACCGTTTCCGGAACAAACATTGAAGCCTTTTCCGAAGGCACCTTCACACTCGATGGAAAAATGGATATCCATGTGGTGGCCACAACTAAAGGGCTAGCAGGGGGGGGGGCCGGTAGACAGCTGGCCCAATTAGCGCAACAAAATGCCGCAGGCATTCTCACGGCCGATGGTTTCACTCAAGCAGCGGGTTTGCTTTCCAATTTGACGATTTATCTTGATGTGACTGGTCCTGCCACCAACCCCGATGTTCGAGTTCGTAGTGCCCCGACGCTCGGACGGGCCGCCATCACCTTTTTCTTGACCCGTTCGATTCCTCCACTGGGGCTGAATGGTCCATTCCCCAAATTGCCCTAGATGAATCTCCCTAGATTGGGGCTGGCTCTTTCTTCTTTTTTTCTGGGGGTTTGTGCTTCCACCTGCGATGAAGCCAAAAGTATTGTTCCGGATATTTTCGCACTAATTGCTCAATCGCTTGGGTGTATCGTTCGGTTAATTTGCGAACGGCATCGGGTTGTTTTTTATAATCACGGGGATCGATCACCTCTTGAACGATCACATGATAAAACATCGGTGTTCGGACCCGAGGAATTCCGATGACGAGCATCATCGGTTCGTATTCCAAAGCGAGTAAGGCCACGGCTTTATGGGTCGAAGCGGGGCGATGGAAAAACTCGACAAATAGGCCTTTGGCGCCGGCATCTTGATCCCCCAAAGTCGCGATGGTCCCTCCCTTGGCTAAGACCTCGGTGATTTTGTCGTAATCGCCTACTTTAGCCAAGATGGTTTGCCCCGTTTTTTGGCGGAACCCTTTGAAAAATTTCTCAAGGTACGGATTATCTAAGGTTCTCGCAATGGCATACGATTTAATCCCCACCATGCCGAGAATGTATCCGGCGATTTCCCAATTGCCAAAGTGTGCCGTGACAATCAAGAGCGAGCGTTGGCCGAGAACCCCCTTGAGAATATGTTCGCCCCCAATCAGGTCTCCAAAATTTCGCCAAGTGTGCAGATGCATCTTTCTGGGGGCGTAGATGATCTCAATAATCATGGTGGCGAAATGGTGGAAGCAAGCCCGAACGAGTCGATCGCACTGTTGGGGTTGATGTTGTAATTCGGGGAAAGCATGTTTGAGGTTCTCGGTGGCAACTTGGCGATGACGTTTATCGAGCCGATAGGCCAACCATCCCAAAAACCTCGCAAAAGCAAATCCCCAAGCCATCGGGATTCCTTGCAGCAGACAAACCATGAGCCGCACGATCCCATAAACGGCGAAATCGACAGCGGGCCGACGTTCTTTCGCCATGTTAGTTTCGCAACTCCACCACCCGACCCGTTTGAGCCGATTCATAAAGGGCACAAATCAGGGCAACCGCTTTTCGTCCTTCGCGTCCATCAACGATGGGGATGGTATTC
>CAZFDX010000878.1:0-2452 GCA_964518325.1 uncultured Alcaligenaceae bacterium
CGGTGAGGGGTCGGCCTTGGAACATCTGATTGTTCAGGGCCTCGACAGCGGCTTTGGCTTCTTCGGGGTTCGGCATTTCAACAAACCCGAAGCCTCGACTTCTGTTCGTTTATCGATCGAGGATAACTTGAGCCTTGCCGACGGGTCCATACAGCGAGAACAGTTGGGCAAAATCGTCGTTGGTGCAGCTCCAAGCGAGATTGCCCACATAAATGTTAACCATCACTAACCTTTCCTAGGTGGGAAACAGACCACCTTAACCCGACTAACAATACTCATTTGGACGTGTCGGGCATCATCCAAACGAAAGAATCAAGAAGACTAATCGAAACCGATTAGTTTGATACTGGCTCTCTTCAAAGAAAGATGATGGTAACAACAACGAACCACCATCATTTATTTTAGGAGAGAGAAAGATAAGAGCCTTCTTGATGATGCCCGACCAACTATTGAGACAAGACTTTTCGCAGGATTTACAACCTTCGACTTTCGCTTCCACTCACTCAACGTCGCCTTCCAGCCATAACATCAGACCGTCACTTACCATCCTCAATTCATCATTCGCCGAGTGGCACACCAGACAAACATTTCGCCAAGATGCACTATCCACAGCTAGGGACTATCTCCAAAGAGCGCCCGTATTGTTTCTGAATCTTATCTGAAGAGATTCTTCCTGCCAAGAGAATTTTTCCAATCTTGATCAGATTTTCCCGAATATCCGAACAATCCCTAACGGACCCGATATTCCTTTCCGATGAGGGGGGCTTCTGTAACGGTATCGTCACGACTTTACCCACGATACCCTCCGTTTAACGACTCCGCTCATCCAACCTATTCATCGATTCTCGCTCATCGACTCCGTTTATCGATTCCCGTTCATCTGATCTACTTAATCCCATTCCATCCTTTATCGATTTCCGTTCATCTACCCCGTTTATCCCGTTTCATTATCGATTCCTTTTCACTCATCCACCTAATTCACAGGATTCCCCACTTGGTTTCGCAGTTCTCTCCCCCGAGAACGTCTCCTTTTCCTATAATCTCGTTTTGAGGATATTCGAGGTATTACATATGAAGGTTGGCTTGGTTGGTTTTGCCGGTTCTGGAAAAAGCACTACATTCCAATGGTTAACAGGGGTGGAACCCGACCCGAGCAAAATCCAACAAGGGCAAATGGGTATGGCCCATGTTCCCGATCCCCGTTTGGCGAAGATCATCGAGCATTTCAAACCCAAGAAGCACCGGTATGCAGAAATTGCCTTTCTTGATACCCCTGGCTTGAGCCTTTCGGAGCGGAAAGATAATCCCCGCCGCTTGGGGATTCTCAGAGAAGGAAACGGCCTCGTCATCGTTTTAGATGGCTTTAGTGGTGCCCCCTTGGCCGAGCAGTTGACCAAATTCCGTGAAGAGCTTTTGTTCGCGGATTTGGACCTTTTGACCAATCGATCCGAGAAATTAGCGGCCCAACTTAAACGAAACAAACCTCAGAAAGAAAAAGAACTCGATCAAGCCGAAGCGGACCTTGTGAAACGAATTATGGAAACGCTCGAGGCAGGGAAATCCCCGCGTGAATTACACATTCGGCCCGAGGAAGAAAAAACGATTCGCCAATTCCAACTGCTGACACTCAAACCCGAAATGGTTTTCGTCTCCCAAGGCGATGACCCCAAAGCTCCGCTGCCAGACGATCTGTTGAAATTGGCCCCGCATGCCTTGGCGGCCCCCGTGAAGCTCGAACGAGAATTGGCCGAACTCGATGAAGAAAGCCGAGCCGTCTTTATGGCCGACTTGGGGATTTCAGGCTCGAAGCGTGATGAAGTGATTCGCAATCTGTTTTATGGGATGGGGCGAATTGTCTTCTTCACGGTCGGCCATGATGAGTGCCGTTCTTGGGCCATCGATAAGGGAGCCACTGCCATCGAAGGGGCCGGTGTGATTCATACCGATTTATCTAAAAACTTTATCCGAGCCGAGGTCATCGGCTACGAAGATTTTGTAAAGGCCAACTATGAAGAAAAGAACGCCAAGGCCGCCGGCACCTTCCGATTAGAATCGAAGGATTACGTTGTTCAAGATGCAGATATTATGCACATTCGGGCCAATGCCTAACGAGGCTAATCCCTGATGTGGCCAATGCCTGATGTGGCCAATGCCTAATCAGGCAAAACCGGCTGTGGCTAATCCCATGCCGACGCGATACCCATACGGGCCAATGCCTCAGCATTCCCTCGTTCTCATGGTGAGGAACCTATGACTAAACTGCTCCTGCTGACAGTCATCGTGGCTGTGATGTTTTTACTCGTGATCCAAATCCATGCCAAGAAAGAACTCCCCTTGGAAAAACTCGTCTTCAAACAGGAAGGTGCCTCGCCTCCCTATCGACTTTTGACCCCGAGCAAAATCGAAGAAGGCAAGAAATATCCCCTCGTGATCTTCCTTCACGGGGCCCCCT
>CAZFDX010000879.1:0-1859 GCA_964518325.1 uncultured Alcaligenaceae bacterium
ACATGGGGTTACAATTGCTGGCAAAAGGAACTTGCCGAATCGTTTGGAATAACGAGTTCCCCCCCACGGCACCGGTAAAGCCACTGGCTTGGGCTGTGTATCCTACGGTTCCTGCCGAATTCCCATAAGCGAAGGTCGCCATGTAGGGGATATTCCACCAGCCATGCCCCCACAAGGAAGCAAATTGACTGGGGTGGCACGTCCGGAACTTCTCTGCAAAGAAAACCGTGTTGGAGGTCCCGTCGCTAATGGTGCTGACATTCAAGCTCGTTTGCAGGTTGGTCATTGCCACGTTGCCTGCACTGGGATTTCCAAAAACTTGGAAGTTAGCGCCATAGTTGGTAAACGCCCATTTTCCCGGTTCGCCCCCTGCGACAGGCCATAAACCATCATCGGGACCTGTTGAATCGGAAGGACAAAGATACGCCCGAATCACACGGGTCACAGGACGTTGCACCCCGTTGATGTACGCCATCATATCGAAGGTGTTGATCCCGTAGATATTGTTGGCGCCGGAATTCCAAACCGCATCTTGCTCGATAAACGGTAAAAGCAAGAAATGAACCGGTCCACGAGGGCCGTATTCGTAGTACAAATCGGGGAGCTTGGAATGCGAGTCGTTGTAGTTATGGCAAGCCAACGAAATTTGCTTCAGATTGTTGCTGCAGCGGGTTCGATTGGCTGCCTCGCGGACCTTCTGCACGGCAGGCAGCAATAGGCCAATCAGGATGGCGATGATGGCAATCACCACCAATAATTCAATGAGTGTGAAGCCTTTTCTTCTCAGAAAATGAGCGTTCATAATGACACCTGGAGAGGTTAAATAAAGGAAATTTTCGCGGATGAATTATGAGAGCACGATGAGAAACCAATGAGGTTATCTTCCCGTGCTATCAATCACCTCAACTTCTTTGGTCTTGACCCAATAAATAATTTTGGTTCCCTTGGAAGGGTCCGGAGGAATGCCCTGACCTCGATAACGATTTACTATGGCAGGGGTAGACCTGTCGCCGTAAAAGGTCAGGGTTCCCTTCGATTCATTGTAGGTCAGACGATTGGCAAAGGCTTCGAGTTCCCCAACTTTCACCACTCGCACGTTCCCTTCTGCCTCCATCGCTTGGAATGTTTTTTCAACGAGATTCCCTTTCTCATCGGTTTTTCGGTCGGTCTCATTATAAACTTGCAAGCGTTGATTGCATTCCAAGTAGATGGCCCCAAGGGGTAACTTGGCGGGGTTAAAACTCACGGGAACATCGTGCCGTTCGCTGGGGAAATGGACCACTTTGACGGTCTGATAGAACACCGCTCGGTTACGGGCATTGTCCCCTTGCATTTGTTTGTTGAAGTGAACCACCGTGAGTTTGAATTCTTCATCCGGTGCCAACTTCCCGAGTTCTTTTTTCGGTTCAGGTTTGGGAGGGCCTTTGGGGTTTTTCTCCTTGTCGGAATTCTCCTTTTGACCCGGTTGCCAAATTCGCACTAACCCTGGTGTAGAGCTATCGACGTGAGCCATCATCTTACTCCCCTTTTGACCTTTGGGAGCATTTTCGATTTCGATGACTTCGGCTTCGACCTCCTGATATTTCATGAGTTTATCTAGCTCGTAGGTGCGATCTTTCAGAACGACTTGATCATATTTCTTACCAGCGGGAAGCGGTTCGGGATTTTTATAGAAGTGAACCTCAGTGATACTGGGGTTCTCGCTGGGTTGTTTGGGGGTTTTCGGGTCGGCATTGGGGGTTTTCGCTGTCTCGTTGCGGACAAGGTAAACTTCGCGATCAAAATAAACGAACATCCGTTCGCTTTTCGTATCCGATTGTTCCTGTTTCGCTTGGACGTTCCCCGAGAAAGAAACAAAC
>CAZFDX010000880.1:0-6294 GCA_964518325.1 uncultured Alcaligenaceae bacterium
GGGCGTAGGGGTTTTTATCGTCATCGGGATCGCTGGCAGCCAAGGGGATGGTTCCATCAGCCGCAGGAGGGGCTTTTTTCTCCTCCTTAGGTTTAGGCGGTGGCGGGGGGGCAGCAGCCGCTTTGGGTTTGCTCGGAGGCGCCGGCGGCGCTTTCCCCGCCGCTTTGGGGGCCTTCACCACGAACACATGTTCGCATTCTTTGCAGCGAATTTTCTTGCCGACAATCGATTCATCGACAGTAATTCGATTCTCGCATTCAGGACAAGAGATGTTCATAACAGTTGCCAAAGAGTAAACTATTAGGACAATGAAGCACAAGGATAGAATTAGCATATACAAAAGGGGATGGACTCTCTCGTGAAAAATTCTTCGACACCAAAAGTGTTGGTCATGGTCGCCACCTACAACGAGGCGGAGAATATCGGTCCATTGATCAGCGAAATTCATAAGCAATTGCCCGAAGCTCATGTTTTGGTGATCGATGATAATTCCCCCGATAAGACCGGCCAAATTGTCGATCAACTGGCCCAGACCGATAGCCGTATTCATGCTCTGCATCGGGCAGGGAAACAAGGCTTAGGAACTGCCATTATCGCTGGGATTCGCTACGCCATCGCCCACGATTACGATTATGCCATTAACATGGATGCCGACTTTAGCCATCCGCCCCGCTACCTTCCGAATCTCGTTGCGGGAATGCAGAATCACGATATTATGATTGGCTCCCGATATATCCCCAATGGGGGGACTCGCGATTGGCCGGCTTCTCGAAAATTCATGTCCATGTCGGTCAATGTGCTGGTTCGATTTATGTTCCGCATGGGGGTTCGCGATGCCAGCGGCGGAATGCGCTGCTACTCCATCTCCAAACTTCGGCAGGTCAATCTCAATTCCATCCTTTCACGGGGATATTCTTTCCAACAAGAGCTTCTCTTTCGCTGTTGGAGCGCGGGTTGCAAACTCGGTGAAACCCCAATCATTTTCGAGAATCGTAAGTTTGGTAAATCGAAGGTCAATCCCAAGGAGGCACTGCGCTCGATCTCGATGATTGTGTACCTCGGTTTACGGGCCATGTTCGGGCTGGATAAAACCCGTTGAGATAACCCACCAAGAAAACCCGTTGATAAAATTCGTTGATAAAAGCCGCCGAGAACACTCGCTGATAAAACCCGTTGATAAAACCCGTTCATCCCTGATCCATCAACGATCCCCTCGTTCGATGGGCCTTCTCGCTGAGAAAACCCGCTCATCCACTATCTTTTCCGATCCCCGTTGAGTTCCTTTCCCCTCTCACATCATCTGCTCGGGGGGCATTGCGATTTCGATTTTGTAGGAATGGCAGGAATATCGGTACCCGATTCTTTCGCTTCCTAGGTCGAATGGGGACCGAGTAGCTTACCATCCTCTCACTGAGCTTGTAAATTGTTGGAAAGGGCTTTTTCTGAACATTCTTAAAGGGTATGGCTCGATGATTTCTGCGAATGAGGTTCGACAACATTTTATTGATTTCTTCGTGAAGAAGTACAAACATACGTTTGTTCCTTCTAGCCCTGTTGTTCCGTTGGATGACCCGACCTTGCTGTTTAGCAATGCAGGGATGAACCAGTTCAAGCCGATTTTTCTGGGCTTAGAGAAACGTCCCTATACCCGAGTGGCCAATACCCAAAAATGTATCCGTGCAGGCGGGAAACACAACGATTTGGATGACGTGGGCCGTGATACTTACCATCACACCTTTTTCGAGATGCTCGGCAATTGGAGCTTTGGCGATTATTTCAAGAAAGAGGCGATCCTATGGGCTTGGGAATTATTGACCGACGTTTGGAAGCTCGATCCCGAGCGCCTGCATGTGACCGTGTTTGGGGGCGATCCGAACGAAAATCTCGACCCCGATGAGGAAGCGAAACAAATTTGGATCGAGCAAGCCGGCGTTCCTCCAGAACGGGTTCATTACGGGAGTAAAAAAGATAACTTCTGGGAGATGGGGAACACGGGGCCTTGTGGTCCCTGTACCGAAATTCACATCGATAAAACCCCTGATAAATCGGGGCGAAACCTTGTGAATGCCGGTGTTCCCGAAGTGATGGAAATTTGGAACCTTGTGTTTATCCAATTCAATCGGGGGGAAGATGGCAAACTCACCCCGTTGCCGGCCAAGCATGTGGATACCGGCATGGGCTTCGAGCGAATCACCGCCGTGTTGCAAAAGAAAGAAAGCAACTACGACACGGATGTTTTTACCCCGATCTTCCAGAATATCCAGAAAATTACCCAAGCGGCTCCCTACACAGGGGTGTTACCCGACCTGAAGGATACGGCCTATCGGGTGATTGCCGACCATATTCGCACCCTCACCTTTGCCCTGACCGATGGGGCCACGATCGGCAACGATGGCCGAAATTATGTCCTCAAACGGATTTTGCGACGGGCCGCCCGCTACGGTCGGCAATATCTCGGCGCTAGTAAGCCCTTTTTGTGCGAGTTGGTGTTGCCCCTTGTCGAGCATATGGGCGGCGTTTTTCCCGAGCTGAAACAGAACCCCTCGAAGGTCGCTGCCCAAATTGAATCCGAAGAGAAACAATTCCTCAAAACCTTGGATCGAGGCCTCAAATTGTTTGCCGAGATCGCCAAGATCGCTCAAACCGAAAAACGTCCCATCACAGGGGCCGAGGCCTTCAAACTTCACGGCACTTATGGCTTTACCATCGACCTGACCCAGCAAATGGCCGACGAAGTGGGGCTGAAGGTCAACATGGCCGAGTACGAAACCTTGGCTCAGGCTTCTCAAGGGGGGGGGAAATCGATTTCTCAAGAAGCCATTCAAGGGGAACTTCCCAAAACCGATGACTCCTTCAAATATCAGGGGGGGGGCATCTCGGCTCGGTTACTCGGCTGGGTGAAACAGAATACCGTCATGACCACCGGCACGCTGCAAGCAGGGGACGAAGTCGCCCTTTTGTTCGATCGCACGAATTTCTATGGCGAACAAGGGGGACAGGTCGGCGATACCGGCACAATTTCCAAAGCGGGGGCCGAGTTCGAGGTCACCGATACGCAACGGCTGGGCGATGCGGTTGCTCATATTGGGATCGTCCTTCAAGGCACCTTCCAAGTGGGTGATGTGCTGAACTTGATGGTCAACCCCACGCAGCGACGGGATATTGTTCGCAATCACTCGGCCACTCACCTGTTGAATTTGGCCCTACGGCAAGTTCTTGGTAACCATGTCGATCAAAAAGGCTCGTTGGTCGATGCCGATAAAACACGCTTCGACTTCAGCCACGATAAACCTTTAACCCCCGAGGAGATTGCTCAAATTGAAACTCGGGTGAACGAAAATATCTTGGCCGATCTTCCGATCTCGGCACACCTGCTCCCCTTGAGTCAAGCCAAAACGATTCCGGGGGTGCGGGCCGTTTTCGGTGAAAAATACCCCGATCCGGTGCGGGTGGTTCTGATGGGGGCCGACGATCCCTCTCAAGTTACCGAGAACATGTCGGTCGAATTCTGCGGCGGAACCCATTTGCCGAGTACCGGATCGATCGGCTTATTCAAAATCACCAGTCAAGAGGGAGTTTCTAAAGGGGTTCGTCGGATCACTGCGGTCACGGGGCGCGGTGCTTTGGGGTTCATCCAACAAACCTCGGCCATTCTGGACGATTTGCAAGGGCGTTTCAATGCCCCTATGGAGGATTTACCCCGACGAATTGCTTCCCTTCAAGAGGAACTCAAGAAACTCCAAAAGCAAATCGAAAAAGGGACCCTTGGCGATTTGAATACCTCTGCCGATACGCTGCTCAGCCAAGCCACGAGCATTGGAGAAACCAAAGTGATCGTGGGGGAACTGCCAACGGCTCCGATCGAAGCCTATCGTTCTCAGGTGGATCGCATCCGGCAAAAGGCGAAATCGTGTGTGATTGTCTTTGGCTATAAGAATGAGGATGGTACAGCGGGGTTGGTCGTGGGGGTTTCCGAAGATGTGATTAAGAAAGGTCTGAAGTCAATCGATATTATCAAGCCAATCGCGGAAATCATCAGTGGCAAGGGGGGGGGACCTCCTCACCTCGCCACCGCAGGGGGCAAAGACGCATCGCAATTACCCAATGCTCTCACCCGTGCTAAAGAATTGGTGAGTGAAAAACTCCGCAGCTAAAGCGTTTCCGAAGTGGCTGTAATCGCCAAAGATTCCGGATCATTGGCAGCTAATCGCACCGGTGATGTTTGCAATCGCCCCTCCAGATTGGAAGCGAAACATCTGGGAATGTCGAAACCTCGAAATACACCGGCCAAGTGGTCAAGTGGCTCAGCGCCCAAGTCGCCAAATGGTCAACCTCTTCGGGAATCGAGGCAAAATTCCTTCCGGATGAGTGGGGAAGGAAGGTTCTTTAGCGGGATTGGCTAGGCCGTTTCAAGGAAAACGGGTCAAAATTTCCTCGGTTTGAGCAGGGTCGTAAAATACGATTCATGAGCGATGAAACACCCAATGTACCCGATACTCGACAAACCCTTTCGTACATAAAGGGTCTCCTTCGAGAACGTCGTCTGATCCCCAAAAACAAAATGGGGCAGAACTTTTTGATTGATTTGAACCTCCTCGATCTGGTGGTTCGTACCGCCGAGCTGGATTCTTCGGATTGTGTGTTAGAAGTGGGCACGGGCACAGGGGGGCTGACGGGTCGAATGGCGGAGCAGGCAGGGGCCGTCTTCTCGATGGAGCTAGACCCCGATTTCCATCAGTTAGCCGCTCGGACCCTTCAGGAGAAAAAAAACGTAGTGCTGGCGTTTGGAGATGCACTCGATGGCAAAAATGCACTCAATCCCAAGTTACTGGAAGGTTGGGAAGAAACCTTTCGGAAATTTCAATGTCGTCGGCGAAAGTTGGTCGCGAATCTCCCCTACGCGATTGCCACCCCCCTGATTGCTAACTTGATGATTAGCGAAATCCCCATCGAACGATATGTCATCATGATCCAATGGGAAGTGGCCGAAAGAATGTTGGCCACACCAGCGAGCAAAGAATATGGGGCCTTGGCGATCTTAGTCCAATCGGTCGCACAAGTTGAAATTGTTCGACAAATTGCCCCGAGCAATTTTTGGCCCCCCCCCAAAGTCGATTCTGCTATCGTGAAAATCACCCCGTTGAAGGAACGTGATCCTCGGGTTCCCGTTCTCAGTGAGTTCCGCCCCTTTTTGCGAGATTTATACTCGAATCGTCGCAAAAATTTACGGCAGGCCCTTTCCGGTTGGCCTCAAGGTCGGCGGGATAAAAAATGGGTGGATGGTCTGCTCGAACAAATTGGGATCGATGGCTCACAACGGGCCGAAACCTTAGATATTCCCACTCATTGGTTACTCTGCAAAACCTTTACCGAGAATCACCCGCCGCAATAATCTCTCGTCCCCCTGTCGCTGATTTTTCGGTTCGAGCATCTCACGATAATCTTCAAAGGTCACGCTGCAATCACCTAGCTTTCAAATGTCGTTGATTTTCCCGAAGGCTGAAAATTATGTCACGGCCCGAACGGAGTTCCGTTTAGAACGGCTATTCAACTCGAAAACCTCTTGAGATTCAAAAGAGATTTTGTCCCCTTTTTTGACGGTGTTCTACTATTTTGAAACTATCCCAGCTCAATATCAAAATCTTCCGTAGACGAAAACGGGTCAATCGAACGGGCTTATGATTAAAGAAAATCCCGACTTTATCGCTGCCATCTGTGAAGCCCCCGAAGATGATGCACCTCGGCTGATCTATGCCGATTGGCTCGATGAGCATGGGCAAGAAGCCCGTGCCGAGTTTATTCGGGTGCAATGTGCCTTGGCCTCGTTGGCCGAGAACGATCCCCGCCGGCCGATGTTGGAGGAATGCGAAGCCAATCACTTGACCCGATACCATTCTCAATGGTCGGAATGTCTAAAGGGCTTGGCCGGTTGGACCGAATTCCGCCGAGGTTTTATCGAAACGATTAACATTGAATCGCGTCGCTTTCTGCAACATGCGCAACAACTGTTTGAACTCGCCCCGATTCGGCATGTGCGCTTATTGGATGTCGGCAGTTCCTTAAATGCTCTGATCGAATGCCCCCTTTTAGCCAAGATTCATTCGCTCACGATCTATGCTCAACATCGGGGAGAGGACCTTCCGAAAGCTCTGGCGAGTTCCCCCTATCTGGAAAATTTGACCTCGCTGAATTTGGGTCGGAATCGGCTGGGAGATCGCGGGGCCGAAATTATTGCCACGGCTTCCCACTTCAAAAACCTCGTTCAGCTCGATCTCCGAGATAATGCTATCGGCG
>CAZFDX010000881.1:0-2741 GCA_964518325.1 uncultured Alcaligenaceae bacterium
CCGACCGATCGGATTCCACCTGCACCAGCTACACCAGCTGCACCAACGGGAACCGAGCGAAATTATAGCCCCGTGCGTGATCCTTTGGCCCTGACCGCTAACGAATTGGGAACCGGCACACCGATTAAAAATCCGATTGGCTTGCCCCAAGCCCAGTTGATTAACGTGACCAGCTTCAAACTGGCCTACGATGTGGAAGATAAAGGAGCCTCGGGGATTTCCCGTGCCGAAGTTTGGGTCACACGCGATGAAGGGAGAAATTGGGTCAACTGGCAGACCATCGAAAAACCCGAATCGCCCTTGGTGATCGATCTGGCACGACATGAACGAGGTAAGCCCGGCGATGCACCCAAAATCGAAGGAATCTACGGCATCAAAATTGTGCTGCGAAGTGGGGCGGGGCTTAGTCGCGGTGAGCCGAAACCGGGCGATATTCCGGACCTGCGCGTTGAAGTGGATACCACCGCACCGCTGGTAAAATTCTTTGAACCCACGGCGGACCCGACCTCTAAAGATAGTTTGATTCTCCGTTGGCAAGCCCAAGACCCCAACCTTGCGGATAATCCGATTACCCTCGAATGGTCCGACGGTCCGGCAGGCCCTTGGAGTCCCATTGCAGGGGATGCCCGAGGTGGCTTGACCCGTTTGGCCAACACCGGCAGCTACACATGGCGATTACCTTCTAACTTTCCGGTTCACAAAGTTTATCTCCGAGTTACGGCCCGAGATAATGCCGGAAACATTGCAGAATTTATCACGAAAGACCCCACACTCGTCGATCTGAATAAACCGGCCGCCGTGAAACTCAACATCATCGGTGGGGTTTCTCCTCGCTAGAAATGATTGGGTTCTCAACGATATGCGATCGACCTACTGCACCCCGGCCAGTAGGTCGATCTTTTTGCGTTATGCCAAGGAATCTTTGCTTTGTATCTCCTATGTGAGGTACCCCGAACGAATAGACCTGATTCTCTGGGGGTTGTTATGAGTGATTATCATCGCTGGCTCATGTTCGTTTTCGTGTTGACCTCAGGAAATCTGCTAGGACAAGCACCGGAACCCCCTGTGCCTTACCCCATACCGAGTAATGAACCAAGTGGTGAACCCAAACTTCTTCCTCCAGTTGTCATCAAGCACGAACCAACTATTGAAGAAGTAATCAAATTCTCGGCAGAAGATATCGTTCATAAGAAAGTCGAAGGGGTCTGGGGCATCTGGTCCGGTGTCACTTTGCTCAAAGAAATGCCCTCTGAAAAATGGGCCAAAGAAACGGCCGAACTCATGCGAAGCTACGGAATGAATCAACGGATTCGCATACCTGGATCGGTTCCCCCCTTTGAATTATGGCTCAAGGACGAGGAAGCGCTGCGCCCGAATTCCCTCCGGCGTGTGGTGCTTCATGTGAACCCCGAGAGTTTGAATTTGCTCAATGTGGGCGACATGTGGTGCATCAACGATGGGTTGAGAATTTATTACAACTTCGGGAAGGATAAAGCGGCCGCCATGCGTGCCATGGAATTATGGAAGAAGTATCGCTTTAATCAGATCGGTATCCAAGGGGTTCCCAACCCCGTTTTATTGTTTCCCATGTTCGATGCGTTGACCGAAGAAAACTTCCAAAAACAAAAAAAGGCCGGTCGCGTGGTCAAGTTTGCAGTGGATGAATTAGCCATTCTTAATCATGCGATGAAGACAGGGCTTGTTCTTCCCAGTATTGGATATGTGGGGCCGAAAACTTCGATCGATACCAGCAATTGCGAAGGTGTTTTTAACAAGGATTTTTATGAGGTCGTTGCAGGGGATCACAAAATTGCACGGGTTCCGTCGGATCGTCATGCTAAAGATAATGCCCAATTCTTTCAAAACTCGCGTGCGAATGAAGTGGTCCAAATCGGGAAAAGTCAGCACGTCATTTATCTCAGGGATGGCCTACCGTTACGAGGGTATACCGCAGGGGTAAATTCGGTGACCTTTTTATATGATCGTCTGAAAGCGGTTGAAATCTCGAAAGTTTGGTACGTTTGCGAGGATCAACGGCCGATCGTCCCATGCGAAAGTCAAGAAGACGCGCAATTACTCGCTGCCGTTTTGAAACATTATAAAATCGATTCCATGACCACAATGGGCGACCCCAAACGGGGGGGCCGATACCTCTTTTTGCGTCGATAAAACACGGTGAATGATCTATGGGGCGAATCACACTGATATTTCTTTTGGGCATCACCAGTTTGATACTGGCTCAAGAACAAGGATTATTGAATCCACCTGCACCGGAATTTGAAGTCGAAGATTCCAATGGGATAAAACATAAAGGTCTTCTGCGGACACCCCTGATTCGGATCATAACCTCAACGGGGGCCGTTGAAGTCAAATCAACCGCTCTCAAAAGAATTTCGCCTCACTCATCCGAGGAATCTCATTCTGCGAAGGATACCGTTGAAATTGTGGATCATCAGACCATTCGAGGGAAAATTGAAACCCCTAGCCTAGAACTATTGGTGAATGACCAACGGATCACATTTGCGATGAATCAATTTCGAGAGGCTAAATCACTGGTCAAAAAAGAATTGGGATTTTGGGGCATCGTTTTGGGATTGTTGACTCTCACAATCATGGAAATTATCCTTGGGATTGATAATGTGATTTTTCTGGCAATTATTGCGGGTAAATTACCATTACATCAACAACCCCGCGCCCGACGTTCGGGATGAATTCGTTCGCCCGGATCACGATTGCTACTT
>CAZFDX010000882.1:0-7186 GCA_964518325.1 uncultured Alcaligenaceae bacterium
TGCTTGTTTGCCCGGATACCAGAAATTGACGTTCTCGCAAACAAACTTGGGAGACCGAGTCTTCGGGTCGGTGGCCTTCCCTTCGGTTGTTCGACGATCAAAAATATCCGAATAAAGTCTCGACATTCAAATACCCCCGTCACTGTTTTTTTAGAATCCAAGTGTGAAGATTAAGAGAATTTTAGGGGAAAGGCAGAAGGGTTTCCGGTCAATTTCGTCGGCGGTACGATTTGTAGGAATGAAATGGATAATATACCAAGGTTCACAGAAGAAGGCCATCTTGCATGCGCACAATACGATCGCAGGAGCGTTTCGCCAATTCCTCATCGTGAGTGACCATCACAGGAGTGGCTCGGGTTCGTTCGGTTTGCTCCCTCAAAAGTTGCATGATCGTTGCCCCAGTGGCACTATCGAGGTTGCCCGTGGGTTCGTCTGCCAGAAGGAGAATGGGCTTATGAACAATGGCCCGAGCAATCGCGACCCGTTGACGTTCCCCCCCTGAAAGTTGATTCGGATAATGCCCCACCCGATGAGAAAGCCCGACGGAATCCAACGCTTCTTGCGCCATTTTTCGCCGCACAGGGCGCGAATATCCTGCCAAGGTCAACGGGAGTTCCACATTCTCCAGAGTATTCTTGCTGGGAATTAAGTGAAACGCCTGAAACACAATCCCCACTTGGGTCAGACGAAATCTCGCCCGCGTGTCGCTCGTGCTAGTGCCAAGGTCCACCCCTGCCACGCGAATGATCCCCGACGACGGTTCATCCAGCCCGCCGATCAAATGCAACAAGGTGGATTTCCCCGAGCCGGATTTTCCGAGTATCCCAAGTGATTGTTGAGGCTCAATCGTGAGAGATACCCCACGAAGAACCTGCGTCTCGCCGAAGGACTTGAATAGGTTGACGATTTCGACCACGCTCAAAATCTCGCCGTTCGAGTTATTGGTCCTGATTCGATTCTGTACATCCTAATCAGGTTTAGTCTGTCCCGATTAGGTTCTGTATGTTCTGATTAGGTTCTGTATGTCCCGATCAGGTTTTGTACGATTCGAGCAGGGACCGAGCATACTGGAGATTTTCTAGATGTCGTGGTGTGATTGACCATGTTTGAAATGCAATCAACCAAAGGATATATTGAATTTCCACCGTCTCAAGCGAAAGGAAAAAAGCACCAAAACAATAAACGATCAGCCACCGATCACCATATTAGCAACCCCGTAACCGAATTCGGCCTCCTGCGCTCCGGTGTTCAGATAGGGTTTGAGGACCGATCGGATTCGTAGGCTGATTACAATGGCGAAAATAATGCAGACCAAATACGCCGAGACGCCCACAATTCCACTATCGGCAGCGATTTGCAAATAAGTGTTGTGGATCACGCGACCTTCCATATCGGCCCCCATTTCCCGCGTGTACAGCGAGGAGTTCCGAACACCATACCCTAAGATGGGTCTTTCGATCGCCATTTTGGCAGCGATACTCCAAGTGGTTAATCGGCTTTCGGCACTTTCATCCTGTTTGTAATCGTTGATGGAGGAAAAACGCTTGGCGATCTCTTCTCCGACAACAAACGGAAGACTCAGCGCACCAATGAGGTATCCAAGCCCGATCCATTTCCGATTCTCTTTCCGGCATAACAAAATGTAGATGGGGGTACTGACCAAAATGCTGAGCATTGCCCCGCGTGAGTAGCTCGTTAACACCGCATGCACCAACAGGGGAACCCCCATAATCACAAGCCAGCGGCTCCAATGTTTCAACATATCCCAACCGAAGATACACAGCGGAACCCCCGTGGCCAACAACAAAGCTGCTCCGTTGTTGTCCAAACCATCCCAACCATTTCGCACTAACACCATGTAGCCTTTGAGATAATTCACATTGACTTCAAACGCGATATAGACCAAGGCAAATGTGGCTAATCCCGCTAAGATGGCGGCTTGACGGATCGAGGTAATCACCAAAGAAGCGGTGATAAACACGATAAAGATTTTCTTATATTCGTCATAACATTCTGCTGCAATGAGTTGATTCTCGGCATTGAAGTAGGTCAACGTGATCCAAAAGGCAAAAAAGAAAAAAGCATAGTGACCAAAATTTAATTGGGGTAACCGAACGTGGGCAAAACGATTTGGTGAAAGCCAAAATCCCATGCGCCAAATAAAGGCACTGCCCATGGCCGTGATGGCCATGTAAAACGACCAAGGGAAGTCGGGCGCATACGAAATCAGATCGTATTTCCACATGAATTGTGGACGCCACACCGCAAAAAGGTAGTACATGGCCACAGGGATAAAGGGCGAGTAGAAAATCCCTCCGCCGATCCCGAAGGCCATCATAATACCCATCGCAATGAGCTTATTCACCTGTGTAGACTCCCTTACCTGATCTTGTTTTTTCGATGTTGTCGTTTTGTGGATGCTTGGAATTCGGATGACAAAACCGAATCGTCAGCAATTTTTACTCTAACGATTATTTGCGTTTTCCGATTCTGCTCTCACGATCGCTCCTCATTATCCCCTTCTGCGCCAACGATCGCCCTTATTTTCTGACTGTACTCCCACGATCGCCCTCATTTTCTCGCTCTGCTCAAACGATCATCTGCGTTTTTCGTCTTGCCATAGCTTGTTCTAACTCCTGTTCTGCTTTCTCAGCGGCTGATTCCCAAGTATGATCGCGAAGCACCCATTGACGGGCTTTGGCTCCGAATTCCCTTTGTTGTTCGGGGTCCTTCCATAATTTTAACAAACCGTCGATCCATTCTCGCGGCGAACTCACTACCTTAAGGGCATCGCCACAGGTTAACCCATGAGCGGCCCTTGGGCTGGCAAGAATCGGTTTGCCCATTGCGGCCGCTTCGAGGAGTTTATTTTTGATTCCTCCACCGCTGATAAAGGGTAAAACGACCACCGCCTGTTTGGCTAATTCTTCTCGCAGGTCGGGCAAATCCGGAGTGACCGAAACCCCTTTGAGATTCTGCACACACTCCCTGACCGCAGGGCCAAGCTGGAAACCAAATATCTGAAAGGTGGCGTTTGGTTCTTGAGCAATCACTTTCGGCCAAACATTTTGGCAAAACCATTGTAACGCTTGGATATTCGGACCAAAATCAAGACGCCCCCAAAAGGTACAACTCTTCGGTACCGGTGTGATCTGCGGGATAGGCTGATAATGAACCGTATCGATTCCGTTGGGAAGCACATCGGCATTGGTCCCACCGGTCACCCATTTCCATGCTCTTTTATCGGCTTCGGAAACCATCCAGACCCGATCGATTACATCCCGATAGGCCCTTTCATACAACCCCTTGATGAGGGCATCTTTTGGTTCGTTCCAAGTCGATTTTTTGAACCAACGAAATTGGCTCCAATGATGCCAAACCCATTCGTCCCCTGCATACCAAACCCGCACGGCATTATTGATCCCCCCAAGCAACGGCAGGACATTCAAACCAATCACATTCACCACATCGGCTTGCCAATTCTCAGCCAACGCACCCAGTTTTTGAATCATTTTCCCAGAAATGCCCCAGTAGTTGCGCCATCTCTCTTGGCTTTTGCTGAGGTGGAGGTTGGAAGAAATTTCTGCTGGGGAAATCGCGTTCAGATCGATGAGGTCAAATCCCCCCCCTTGAACAGCTCGACTCTCGATCGGGTTCGTATGAGCCAAGGCAACGGTATGTCCCCGTTGCGCAAGGGCTTGCATCATGTAAAAACCATGAACATCGTGCCCACTTGAGCGAGGCCAAGCCAATTGATCTTTGAAAAACAACAATCTCACGGGTCACCTCAACAGGGGATTCTCAAAGGTAATTTAGAACAAGGAAATGTCGGAGCGAATCGGGAACCGGAAAATTTAGAAATCGTAGTCCCCAATCCTCATACCCTCCCCTCACCCCAAAAAAGGCCTCGCTTAATATAAGATCGATCGATTCTATATGTCGAGCAAGGATGAAAGGCATTGATTGATTCAAAATGTCAAGAAATATCGATCGACTCAGCATGTCGAGCAAGGATGAAAGGCATCGATTCAGAATGTCAAGCGAGATCGAACGATTCAATATGTTGGGAAAGGATTTTGGGCAAGAATGGGATGACTTGAATTTGTTCGAGGTGGTGAATCAGCTGTTGAAACGTTTCCTCACCCATTCACCACAGAAGGCTCCACTACTTACCGCCCGAGGGTGCAGGAAGGTGGGAATCGTACACTTTGACGCTCTTCCAAGTGGCTTTGTTCTCTTCGATAAATTTGATGTGGAGGGGATGATCCTGATATTTGTCGTGAGACTTTTTGTCCTTGAACACCAAGTGTAGGGCAACATCCCAATCCTTGGCATTGACCTCCCGATCGAATTCATCGGCGCGGGCGCCTGCAGAAAAATAAATGACCCCTTCATGATCTTTGAGATACTTCTCACAGGCCGCGACCAATTTGGCCCGATTCTCTTTGGTATTCTCCTTGAGTTGGAAAAAGACCATGTGACCAATCGCGGGATCGGCAGCATGAACGCGAGAAGCCGATGTGAGAAGGGTCATCCCCAAACCTAACAGCGAAGCCAATAAAATACGGGACATGGAAATCTCCTAAGTGGAAGAGGTTTAATTGTCCCCTATGTTTTAGTGGACAAACCCGATTTTGGATAGGATAACAAGCGAAACCAACTAACCAAACGTAAACAAGGCAAACGAAACCACCCAACCGTTTACTTACAGGAAACTAGATTATGTCAATCGAAAGTGTTCAGGCAGGGAAAACCCGTGTCGGCTGGATTGGAACCGGAGTCATGGGGCGTTGGATGTGTCAACACATCATGAATGCAGGTTACACGGCCACGATCTACAACCGTAGCGCCGAGAAAGCTCAACCCCTTATCGAAGCCGGTGCCAAGTTCGCTCGAACTCCCAAGGAAGTAGCCGAAAATTCGGATGTCGTTTTTGCGATCGTGGGATTCCCCAGCGATGTCCGCGAAGTCTTTCTTGGGGAGCAAGGCGCCTTAGCTGGTTCCCGTGCCGGTACCATTTTGGTTGATATGACCACCAGTGAACCCTCGTTGGCCATTGAAATCTACGAGAAAGCGAAAAGCCAGAAAGTTCATGCGCTCGATGCCCCTGTTTCAGGTGGCGATGTTGGGGCGAAAAATGCCGCCCTTTCCATCATGATTGGTGGTGATGCCGAGGTCACCCACGCTATCCGCCCGTTATTGGAGTGTATGGGGAAAACGATTGTGCATCAAGGTCCCGCCGGTGCCGGCCAACATACGAAGATGGTCAACCAAATTTTGATCTCCTCGAATATGATTGCTTTATGCGAAGCATTGCTTTATGGGTATAAATGCGGGCTTGACCTTGAGAGTGTGTTCAAATCGGTGAGCGTAGGGGCCGCAGGAAGCAAAGCCCTAGAAGTGTTAGGCCCCCGAATTTTAGCGCGAAATTTTGAACCGGGGTTTTATGTGGAACATTTCATCAAGGATATGGGGATTGCTTTGAAAGAGGCCGAACGGATGAATCTTTCGCTTCCCGGTTTAGCGTTGGCCAAACAACTGTATGAAAGTGTCCGTGCCATTGGTTATGGCCGTAAGGGAACCCAAGCGTTGATGTTGGCTTTAGAAGCGATGAGCGGAATCAAACGATAGGGGTTTCGGGCTAAGGTCCTTGATAACCACCATGCAACAGATTCCCAAGGGTTTGTCTTCATCCCAAATCAATCGATAAAACGTCGAAACGAGACGACCAAGGTAAATGAATCGATAGAACGCCGGGATGCCCCCCCCCAGAAATCGTTTCCACACACCACACGCCTTGGGGCTACCTCAAGAGGCATTCGGTAATTCAAGGCGGAAACGGGAACCTCGCCCCAATTCACTCTCGACATTCAATCGGCCCCCGAGACGATCTACATATTCTTTCACGATAGCTAAGCCCAAACCAGAATGAACCCCCGTTGCATTTCGCGAGGGGTCCGCACGGAAAAACCGCTCGAAAATCTTTTCTTTCGTCTCGGGACTCATGCCGATACCCGTATCAATCACTTCTAAAATCAAACCACCGTCCGAGGATTTTTGGGCTTTCAGTTCGACAATCCCGCCAGGGCGATTGTACTCAATCGCATTATGCATAAGATTCATCACGATTTCACGGAATTTATCGGGATCGGTTTCGATGATCATTTGATTCGGTGTTTCACAGGAAAGTTTAATCCCCTGCGCCTCAGCCAAGGGTTTCCCGACAGCCGCGCATTCTTGCACCAAGGGGCCAATTTCAACCACTTCGGGACGAACCTCCTCCGATCCCGCATCGATCCATGCCAATTTGAGCATGCGATCCACCAACCGAGAAAGGCTTCGGGCAATGGTCAAGGCATCTTGGATGGCCTCTTGATATTGTTCTGGGGAACGTGTTTTTTTGAGTGTCACTTCCAATGTGGTTCGCAGGGCCGCCAAAGGTGTGCGCAATTCGTGAGAAATATCGGCAGCGGCCCGTTTTTCCCGTGTGAATGCCGCTCGGAGTTCACTGAGTGTGTGCGAAAGACGATCCACAACCGGTTGAAGTTCGATGGGGAGTTTTTTAACATCCACCGACAATTGGAAATCTTTTGGTGTAATCTGGCTAACCGCTTCGGTCACTCGGTTCAAAGGTCGCAGCCCAAAGGTGATGCTCACCCAAACCCCAAGAATCAAAGCGACCGAGGAAAAGCCTGCCAGCCATGCGAGACGTTCCCTCAGGTGGGCGAGTTCGGCACGAAGTTGCTGATGCGCATATTGGATTTGGGCATCGCGTTTTAGTTGCAGATCATTCAAGATCGGATGCCCCGACTCTTCCCATGCACATTGGATGGTCAAATTGGGAACCGTTAAATCAAAGGCAGCCGGCTGAGGAACGGGAGCAGGCCGCGTTCCCCCCCCAAATCGCCGAGAAGGAATGACATAGGCCAAGCCAATAGCTCCTTTGATGGCCGGTGTCGGCGCCGCTACCGGTCTTCCACCTAGGAAGGAAATAATCGCAAAGGTCGAGGTGTTGAATTTCGTCAAAGGGACGCGAATGGTCACCCGTCGTGCCGTTTTTCCATTCGGAAGACTAATGTCATCGAATCGCGTTTCAAAAATATCGCTCCCTTCATCGATAGGGGGGGGGGGCAAAACGAAATTCCCAGCCCGAAGAGCAGCCGACACCCCAGGGCTTGGGCTCACT
>CAZFDX010000883.1:0-9717 GCA_964518325.1 uncultured Alcaligenaceae bacterium
ATATTGCTCAGGTCCTTTTACTCAGTAACGAGTTTGCCTTCATCGATTAAACCTCTATTTCACTGTGACAATTCGATGTGAAATGTATCGATTCAATTTCAAACTATTCACTGAAAATTCGATGTGAAATGTATCAATTCAATTTCATATTTTGAACTGAAAATTCGGTGTGAAATGTATCAATTGAAATTTGCAATTTGCACCTCAAAATTAGGTTTGAGATTTATGATTTTCCCCTTCAAGATGGGGTTGTAACTTTTCGCGAAGCCAATGGGGGATTTCGCAAGAAATCATTTGATGATTGGCATCGTTCCGACAAAAAACGGTCGTGATTCTGCCGACGGCAATAGGTTGTTCCTGCCGAAAAAATTCAAAGCGATACCGAATCGATTTGCGACCAATCTCCTCCACAATCACGCGAATATCCAGAATATCCTCAAAGCGGGCCGGCGATTTGTAATCACAGCTGACAGAGACTCTCGGGAATCCATAACGGGTATCGCCCTCTTTCCACGATACTGAAATTCCCAAAGTGTGCAGCAAGTTGGTCTCGGCGGTTTCCATGTATCGGAAGAAATTCGGGAAGTAGGCGATCCCTGCCATGTCGGTATCCCCAAACTCAACACGTTTTTGGATCGTAAAAGGGGGATTCATCGTTTCATAAACCTCTGGATCACGTCCATCGTATTTTGTGCCATGTGGCTATCGGTGAATTTCTCTTGCAGGGCCAGTTGTCCTTGAAGTCCGACCCGCGCTAATTCCGTGCGGTCGGAAAGTTTCTCGGCCAAAAGCTCGGCCAACGGCTGGGGCTGATGGGGCGGCACTAAAAAGCCTCCTTGCGTGGCTGCGATCAATTCCGGAAAAGAACCGTGAGCCGGTTGGATGACCGGTGTTCCATTCGCCCACGCTTCCAGTATCGAAAGACCCTTAGGCTCTTCATAGACTGTGGGAACGGTCAGCACATCGATATGTTTGAGAAATTCCACCTTACTCGCCAAGGTTGGGCAAGGGATATGCTGTACATCGTTCGCTAAACCGGCGGCCCGAAATTTCTCCATCTCGGCCTCATAATAGTCCCGATTCTGTTCCCCAAGCCAACCCGAGAAATGAAAGCGATACGGGGGAATGTTCGGTTGCGCTCGAAGAATGCGGAACCCCTCGCACGCTAAATGAAACCCCTTCTCGGGAGCGATTCGGGCCAAATATCCTATCACCCCAACCGGATGTCGCGGCGGGCGAGTGCCACCATGTCCCTTTAGGTTCAATCCGGGCCAAACTACTTCAATCCGATTGCGATCTATCCCAAGGTAGCGGGCCATCTTATCGGCATAGAAACCCGAAGTGGCAATGAGTCCCTTAAGGCTCTCGCTGTTCTTTTGAATGATTGCGATACATTGTTCGCGGTCGGCGGCTTTCAACGCATCCAGAAAAATATCGTCTCCTTGAAGGGTTGCTATCACGGGGACGCCCAACTCTTCCGAGAGCGGGGCTGCCACTCCCGAGAGTAAAACATTCGTGAGCAAAATCACATCGGGTTTGATTTCCTTACGAAGGTAATTGGTTAACCGTATGATCTCCTTACGTTGATGCCCTTGTTTCCCTTTGAGCATAGAAATGGTCAAACCACCCAAATCTTCGTAACGGGTTTTAGCGGCAAAGCGTCCCACCCAGCGGAGCAATCGAGGCCAATCGAATAACTGATCGATCCACCGAGGAGTATAGCGAAACAGACCAACTTTCTCTTGCAAGTAGACGTTAATGCCCCCCATAAAAACCTGTTCTTGTGCAATGCTTGCTTCATCGGTGGTAATGGGGGTATAAGTGGGAATCAAAAAAGTGGGGTACCCCAGCCGATTCAAGGCCACGGCCAAGGTATTATCCTTCATGCACGAGCCGCAGAACATTCCCGAGGCACCGGCAGTAATACTCGCGATCCGCATAGTTGACGAGTCCAAGCACTCTTTTGGTCTAAAGGCAGGATATTGGAGTGATAGTCCTTTGTCCGAGATTCAGACCACCTCATCCCGTGAAATTGAAGTGGAATCCTCACGAACAGGAGATATTGCTTGACGACATCAAATCGATTCGCAGATATTGCTTGACGGCGCCGATTGGAAGTTCGATCTTAACCCTAAGAACAAGGTCTAGCTTTGTTAATGGCAACCATTCCTGTGAGTCTTTCGATGGAAAATAAACATCGCCTGTTGGTTCAACATTACGAACAATGCTTGGCTCAATATGGTGATACCCATCGCGGCGTCGATTGGCCGAACGAAAAAGATGCCCAAACCCGTTATCGTGTCATGCAGGAGGTCATTCGAGCCGAAACGCCGAACCCCACTCTGCTCGACTTCGGCTGTGGGGCAGGGCATTTTTACGACTATCTCGTTCAACATGGACAAAATCAAATTCTCTATTCGGGATTAGACCTTTCTGAAAAGTTTATCGATCTGTGCCGACGCAAATATCCCACGATCACTTTCTATTGTTGCGATTTTCTCGAAGAGGGTGTGACTTTACCCTCTTTCGATTATGTGGTTCTCAATGGTGTTTTTACGGAAAAGCGGGAACTTTCTTTCGAGGAAATGTGGCACTACACCCAAAAGTTATTGAAGAAGGTCTTTGCGATGACTAAGGTCGGGTTGGCCTTCAACGTGATGTCGAAACAAGTGGATTGGGAACGTGCCGATTTGTTTCATCTACCGCTGGATACTTTGGCATGGTTTTTGAAAGACCATCTCACACGAAACTTTATTATCCGGAACGACTATGGGTTGTACGAATACACCACCTATGTTTACCGAACTTAGTCTGTTGGGGAATCGACCCTGACAAACTCCATGCCCCATCATGATCTGGCTGCAAGAAAGGATTAAAGGAAGGTGTAATAGACCTATCAGGGACAAACTCCGTTTCCCAGCATGATCTCGTTGAAAGGTGGCTCGTTCGGGTGATTTGGATTGGGGAGAATTGTTCGGTGATGCCGCGATGGCAGCGAATAGCCCTCTTATCGTCTCGGGACTGGGGACACTGCGATTGAGAACGAGAAAAAGTTCACTCAATCGAAAAGCCCTACTTTATCTATCTTGCTTCAACCCCCACAAGGCTTTAACTCACCCATCGGATTGGTTTTCATCAAAAACCTATTCGGGTTTTGCATGACTTTAAGATATTTCACACTACTATAATAATAACGATCATTCCTTTGGCGTATAGCGTTAATCGAGACCCCCGGTTATGGTTCAGTCCTCCCTTGCCTCTCCAGAAAACTTGGCCTTCATTGAACAAATGCGTGCAAGATGGCTGCAAGACCCCGACTCGGTCGATGAGCGTTGGCGGGCCTTTTTCGATGGATTTGAACTCGGGAAAGCAGGCGGGGGAGAAGATACCTCTCATACAGCTGTGGTGCGGATGGCCTTTCTGTACCGCACCAATGGTCATTTGCAATCTCATATTAACCCGTTGGCAGACCCGCCGCCGGATCATCCTCACTTAGCACTCAGCGAGCTAGGGCTTACCAACGAGCATTTGAACCGAGTTTACGATTGCTCGGCCTTTTATGGCATGGGGCAAGCCACGCTTCGGGAATTAATCAACGCACTGAAAGAAACGTATTGTGGGACGGTCGGGGTCGAGTTTTTACACATCAACGATAATCCTGCCCGTCACTGGATCAAAGATCGGGTGGAGCAATCGCGGATGCGGATTCAGCTCGATCGAGACCAGAAAATCCACATCCTGAAAACGCTGCTGCAGGCCCAGTATTTCGAGGAGTTTTTGCACATTCGCTTTAAGGGGTCCAAGCGTTTTAGTCTGGAAGGGGGCGAAACCCTAATGACGATCATGGATCGTCTGGTTCATAAAGGCCCCCAATTGGGTGTGCGAGAATATGTGATTGGGATGGCCCACCGAGGTCGCCTGAACGTGTTGGCCAATATCCTGAAAAAACCATTTCAAACGATCTTTGCCGAGTTCGAGGATCACTTTGCGCCCGAAACGGCCGATGGGGATGGCGATGTGAAATATCACCTTGGTTTCTCGGCTGATGTCCAAACCGAGGGGGGGAAGAAACTCCATATTTCGTTGACGCCGAACCCCAGCCATCTCGAGGCCGTGAACCCTGTGGTAGAAGGCCGCGTGCGTGCCAAGCAGCAGGCCTTTGCCGATCACGAACGGAAATTGGGGGTCCCGATTCTGATTCACGGAGATGCCGCAGTGGCCGGCCAAGGAATCGTTGTGGAAACCCTGAATTTGGCCAATCTCGAAGGATATTCGACCGGTGGCACGATCCATATTATCGTGAACAATCAAATTGGCTTCACCACCAACCCCGAAGATGCTCGGAGTACCACTTACTGCACCGATGTGTTCAAAACTCTGCAGGCACCAATTTTCCACGTCAACGGCGACGATCCCGAAGCGGCAGTGTTCGTCACGGAACTGGCCCTAGAGTATCGCCAGAAATTTGGTCGTGATGTGGTCATCGATTTGAATTGTTACCGGAAGTATGGACATAACGAAACCGATGAGCCATCGTTCACACAACCGTTAATGTATCAGAAGATTGAGTCGCACAAATCTCCTATGGAGGTGTATGCTCAACGCCTGATCGATTCGGGGGAATTAACTCAAGAAGAGTTTGTCGCTCTCAAGACGGAATTCCAGAACAATCTCGACAAAGCCCAAGAGGAAATGAAGAATGGCCCCCCTGGCAAGCGAGGAATGCACTCGTTTGCAGGGGTTTGGGAACGATTGAAACGAGAGTACGATTTTACGCCTGTGAACACGGCCGTTCCCAAAGAGAAACTTCTCGAAGTGGGTCGGCATTTTACCACCCCCCCCAAGGGATTTACTCCACACCGAAAAATTCTCGAGTTGATGGAGCGCCGTCGGGCGGCCATTGAATCGGGCAAAGGACTCGATTGGGGAATTGGTGAAGCCTTGGCGTTTGGCACCCTCATCAACGAAGGGGTCCCCGTGCGACTTTCGGGCCAAGATTGCCGACGGGGGACATTTAGCCATCGACATGCTGCGATTGTGGATTCGGTTACGAATCAACGGCACATTATTTTCTCGGGGCTGGAAAGCAAAGGTGCCTATTTCCACGTTTACGATAGCCCCCTGAGCGAGGCCGCCGTTCTGGGGTTTGAGTTTGGCTACTCCCTTGATGCTCCTTATGCCTTGGTGTTGTGGGAAGCTCAATTTGGAGACTTCGTCAACGGTGCCCAAAGTATTATCGATCAATTCCTTGTTTCGAGCGAATCGAAATGGCAGCGTTCGAGCGGCCTTGTTCTCTTGCTCCCGCATGGCTATGAAGGGAACGGCCCCGAGCATTCCAGCGCCCGTGTCGAACGATTCTTGCAAAGTTGTGCCGAGGATAACATCCAAGTGGCGAATATCACCACGCCGGCCCAATTCTTCCATGCTTTACGCCGGCAGGTCAAACGATCGTTCCGGAAACCTTTGGTGGTGATGACTCCGAAAAGTCTGTTGCGGTTGCCCGCTGCCCAGAGTACGCTTGATGAATTTACCTCGGGCACATTTGTCGAAGTGTTAGATGATCCTGCGGTCGATCCCAGCAAGGTTCGTCGGGTCATTCTTTGCAGCGGCAAAGTCTACTACGACCTATTGGCGAAACGAAAACCCGATGTGGCCCTGATACGATTAGAACAAATGTATCCGTTCCCCGAAGCGCTGCTGCTCCGAATTTTAGAACGCTATGGGAAAACCAAAGAGTTTGTGTGGGTGCAGGAAGAATCGCAAAATATGGGGGCTTGGAGCTTCGTCGAACCGCGACTGCGTGCCATGGGCTATCAGTTTCATTACATCGGTCGCGATGCCAGCGCCAGCCCTGCGGTCGGTTCTCACAAGGTTCACGAAAGAGAGCAAAAAGAACTCGTCGAACATGCTCTCAATGGTGGGCCTGTCCCCTATTTGGTCCGATCGTTCACCACTCGGCCCAGCGACTCCACAACCGTTGCCTAACCCGAGCATCGGGATGACTGGGCTTGTGTTGAAAAAAAGAACCAAGCGGTCAGCCCTGTCTAAATCCTTGTGCAAGCCATTTTGTGCAAGCCATTTTGTGCAAGCCACATCGTTCGAGCCACACGGTGCGAGCCACATCGTTCGATCAACTGCCCTTGCCCTGTTGTGGCATTCGTGATTACAATCGGACGAAGTATTTGTTTACCCCCGATTATTTGTGTGGAACGTGGGACGAATTTATCAACTACCCCCCGAGGTCGTAACCAAAATCGCTGCTGGTGAGGTCATTGAGCGCCCCGCGAGCGTGGTCAAAGAGATGCTGGAAAACTCGCTCGATGCTCGGGCCACTTCGATTGAGGTGGAACTCGAACAAGGAGGAATTGATCTCATTCGGATCGTGGACAACGGCCATGGGATTCTTCCCGAGGACCTTCCCTTGGTCTTTGCCAGCCACGCCACGAGCAAACTCAAAAATGCCGATGATCTGTTTCAGATTATGACCCTTGGCTTCCGAGGCGAGGCGATGGCTTCGATCGGGGGCATCGCACAAGTCACCGTGCAATCTCGTGTGGCCGATCTCCCCGAGGGGGCCGAAATTCGTTGCCACGGTGGGGAACTTTTTCCCGTTCGGCCATGGAATGGAAGTTTGGGAACCCGTATTGAAGTCAAACATTTGTTTTACAATACACCCGTTCGGAAGAAATTTCTCAAAACCACGGCCACCGAGTTAGGACATGTTTCGGAAATCGTGACCCGCTTAGCTTTATCATCGCCGGGGGTTCATTTTCTACTCAAACACAATAATCGTTTGGTTTACGAAGTTCCTGCCAAAGCAAGTTTCAAAGATCGGATTGCCCTGTTTTTTGGGGACGAATTAGCGAAACGTCTCATCCCCATCGATTTTTCACGAGATGGCATGACCTTGACAGGGTGTGTGGGAGACCCCAGTGATGATAAAGCCAACGCCAAACTACAATACTTTTTCTTGAATGGTCGATTTATTCGCGATCGCTCGTTGGGGCATGCCTTGCAGGAATCCTATCGGGGATTATTAATGACGGGGCGTTATCCCGCTGCCTTTTTGTTTCTCACGGTACCGCCCGACACCGTCGATGTGAATGTTCACCCTACCAAAACCGAGGTCCGCTTTCGGGATTCCTCGACTGTGTATCATCTGGTTCGTTCTGCGATTAAGCAAGCGTTGCTCAAGCACGATCTGGTTCCGCAGCTGCAATTGCCCGAAAGCTCACCCCGCCGAGAGAAGATCGAACAAACCCAAGCCCCTTGGGAGACCCCCGCTCCGCAACCGACGTTATTCCAACCCACCCAAGAGAAGATTGTGGAACCTCCGCCCCCAGTTTCGTGGGAACAGATCGTCGGGAAACCCAAACCGGCAGCGGTTCCGCACAGCCCCTTCGGCAAACCGCGTGACGAGGATTCGCCCATTGTGGAAGCCCCTTGGAATGCACCGGTCGAGAAAAGCATGCCGGCAACTCGCACGGTTGGACCTGCAACATCGGGACAGGGGATCACTCCGGTCGCAGGCCCAGCCTCGGTCAGTCTCACCGATGCAAAGCAACGAACCGGCGAGAATCAAGCCTCGGCGAACCGAGTTCCCACGAACGAAATCACGCCAAATGAATTCACGTCAAACGAAATTACGCCAAACGAAATCACAGCGGGTCAAGCTCCCACGCTCCCAGTCCCAGCAAACGAGATCACAGCGGGTCAAGCTCCTACACGCCCTGCCCCCACGAATCAAGCATTCCCCATCGCCGCCGAGAGGCTTCCCACGAAGGCGATTCAAATCCACAATTCGTTTTTGGTTGTGGAAACTCCGGACGGGATGTTGGTGATCGATCAACATGCGTTGCACGAACGCATCTTGTTTGAGCAAATTCGGCGTCGTATCTCCGAAGGAAAATTAGAGGTGCAACGCTTGCTCATCCCCGAACCGGTGGAGTTGTCGCTTCATCAAGCGGCCTTGGTCATGGAGCAACAACAAGCCCTGCAAGAATTGGGGATTGAGATTGAGGATTTTGGTGGCGGAACGATTGCGGTTTCCAGTTACCCCGCCTTGATGAAGCGAGCTTCCCCCCTGACAATTTTCAACGGAGTGCTAGAGGTCATTTTGACCAAAGATCGCCCCCCCTCGCGAGCGCAATTGTTCGATCACCTCATGGCGACGATCGCTTGCAAAGCAGCCATCAAAGCAGGGGACCCGTTGACCCTTGAGGAAATCGATTACCTAATGCAATTACGTCAACTAGCCGAGGATTCGCATCATTGTCCGCACGGTCGGCCCACCTCGCTGATGTTCAGCCGCAAGGAATTAGAAAAACAATTCGGCCGATTGTAGTTCTCCCGTTCTCAAGCTCAGGTGAGTTCCGCACGGTTCGCCACTATGCTTTCTTGACTGCGGGGCTTATGATGTAGTTATACCCTTATTGTGTCTGTTTCTGCTTGTGAGGATTCATGTCCGAGCGTTATATTTTTACGATGGAACGACTGACCAAACTTTATGACCGCAAAGAGGTCCTGAAAGATATTTGGCTCTCGTTCTATCCCGGAGCTAAGATCGGTGTTCTCGGTTCAAACGGTGCGGGGAAATCGACCCTGTTACGAATCATGGCCGGCGAAGACAAAGATTTTATGGGGACCGCCCGACCCGATAATGGGATCACGATCGGGCATGTGCCTCAAGAACCGCGTCTTCCTTCGGGCAAGACGGTTTTAGAAATTATTGAAGAGGCGGTAACCCCCATCCGGAACCTGTTGAAAGAACAAGAAGAGATCGGCGAGAAAATGGGCACGGCCTCTCCGGAAGAGTTCGAGAAACTTTCCGAACAGATGGACAAGGTCCAAGCCAAGATCGACGCCACGAATGCCTACGATCTCGATCGGACCTTGGAAATCGCGATGGATGCTATGCGGTTGCCCCCCCCCGATGCGTTGGTCGATAATCTCTCGGGGGGTGAAAAACGTCGGGTGGCCCTGTGCAAAATGTTATTGCAAAAGCCCGATTTGCTGCTCCTCGACGAACCGACCAACCACCTCGATGCCGAATCGGTTTACTGGTTAGAAAGACACTTGGAAGAATATCCCGGAACGGTGGTGGCGGTCACTCACGATCGTTATTTTCTCGATAATGTCGCGAAGTGGATTTTGGAACTCGATTGTGGGCGTGGCTATCCCTACGAAGGAAATTACTCGACCTTCCTCGAAAAGAAACGGGCCCGACTGGCCATTGAAGAGAAAGCCGAGAATGCTCGTCAAAAGACCTTGGCACGGGAATTAGAATGGGTTCGGACCAGCCCCAAAGGCCGATTGGCCAAGAATAAAGCTCGTTTGAATGCCTACGAAAAACTCGCTGCCCAAGACTACGAAGAACGAGATGACGAAGTGCTCATCCAAATTCCTCCCGGCCCTCCCTTAGGGGATTTGGTTGTGCGGGCCGAGGGCGTTTCCAAGGCCTTTGGCGATAAATTGTTGTTTGAGGGAATGAACTTCGATCTACCGCGAGGGGGAATCGTCGGCGTGATTGGTCCCAACGGGGCAGGGAAAACCACCTTGTTCCGCATGATGGTTGGACAAGAAAAGCCTGACACGGGGACCCTACGGGTGGGGCAAACAGTGCAGGTAGCCTATGTCGATCAGGGACGAGCTACCCTCGATAACAACAAGACCGTTGTTGCAGAGATCCCGGGGGGCACCGACTACCTCATGTTAGGC
>CAZFDX010000884.1:0-1865 GCA_964518325.1 uncultured Alcaligenaceae bacterium
TGCCAAGGCACTTGCTAGCTGAGCTTTTTTCTCTTCCGATAAGCCTGCGGCAATGTCAACGTATGCGGTTCGATCGCTGGGGGAGCCGGCCACTACCTCTTTGAATGAGGTGAAAATGGGCGGGGCCGCTAAGAAGTTGAACATCAGCCCGCTTCCGGCCCACAATCCGACTGCCAGTACATGTAACACCTTGGTTAGCGATTCACCCATAGTTTCGGCTCCAATACAGTTTTCGGTTCCGTTCCAGATTCGTTTGAGATTCGCCCGATGTTTCCAGACTAAAAGCCCTGTTCCGGCGAAGCAAAACAAGGTCAAGGCGAATTCGGATTCAGCAAACGGCTCGGGAGTTAACAATAACCGTGCCACACTTAAGGTGACAACACCCAGTACCGATCCGAGAGAAACCATTCGGCTGGAAACCAGTGTGATTAGGAAAACCAAAACGGCAAAGAGAGTCGGCCAAGGCATGAGGATCAATACGGTTCCTACACCTGTGGCAGCCCCTTTGCCACCACGAAAATTGAGATAGATGGGGAATAAATGCCCCAAAAAGCACATGAGGCCCACGCCGACGGGAACCCCCTCGGGGATACCCAATCCGTTGCGAATTTCGGGAGGGAAATTCAATGCGATCGCTGTTGGGAGGGCTCCTTTTGCGAAATCGAACAAAAAGACAAAGAAACCCCATTTTCTGCCAAGAACCCGTCCGACGTTGGTAGCGCCGATATTCCCGCTGCCGACCTTAAAAATATCGATCCCTTTGAGCTTCGCAACCCAATATCCCATAGGAATGGCCCCGATGAGATAAGCAACGAGCAAGCTAGCTAAAGCCCAGACATTCATGAATTTGTCCCCGCAGGGGTGGGTAATTCCAACAATTTTAAGCGAACCAAATTCAAGGCCAATTTCGCCGCCCGACTTTGAATCTCTTGCCGAGTACCAAACCAAGAATATCGCAAGCTCGCCACCGTTTCACGGGTGGCAATTGCTGTGTAAACGGTCCCGACGGGGTTTTCTTCGGTCCCTCCACTCGGGCCGGCAAATCCGGTGGTGGCCACTGCGAGATCGGTGCGGAATTTTCGCAAAGCGCCTTGGGCCATTGCTTCTGCTACAGGTTGGGACACGGCCCCGTATTGTTCCAATAAATTTCGGGGAACGCCCAATTCTTGATGTTTGATCGCATCGGTATAGGTGACGATCCCGCCATAAAACCATTCGCTGGCACCCGCTACCTGAGTTAATCGATGGGCAATCAATCCACCGGTTACACTTTCGGCCGTGCAAAGGGTTTGGCGTTTCTCGGTGAGGAGTTTGACCACAGCATGTTGCAATTCTTCTTCCTCGAAACCGTACACCAACGAACCCAAGCGTTGGCGAATCGTTTGTTCTACGGGGGCAATCAACTTTTCAACGGCCTCGTAATTTTCGGCCCGTGCAAGGATTCGTAGAGAAATGGTCGCATCACTGGCAGTGATTCCCACTTCGGGCACATGACCTCGTCGGGTTAAATCTAACAATTTCTCTTCAACGGCCGATTCTCCCAAACCGAAGGTATTAATTTTTCGCTGAACGAATACCCCCCCCCCGCCGAGGCCGACCTGTTTCAATCGCGGGACGATCTCATTCTGAAACATCAAATACATTTCCGAAGGGACCCCTGGCAAGGCAGCGAAATAACAATCACCAATCTTCATCCAAATTCCGGGAGCGGTTCCCACGGCATGGAAGACCATTTCGCTCCCTTGGGGATGATAGGCCTGAACGCGGTTTCGTTCGGGCATGACGCGGCCTCGTTTGGCAAACATTTGTTGAATATGCTCAAACGAAGCAGGATCATAGACTAAAGGAACCCCTGCCACTTCCGC
>CAZFDX010000885.1:0-2592 GCA_964518325.1 uncultured Alcaligenaceae bacterium
TAGTGTGCTTCGGCGCATCCCACCAACAAATCGATCCCCATAAAGATCAGCAATGCTTGCACGGTAGCAAGCGACAAAACTTGTTCAAACAATGTGTTGGCCCTTTTCAAATAGCCGTTGCGTAGGGCAAAACGGGCTTCAACCATTCGGGCTTTTTTTTGGTTTAGGCTCGTCTGTAAGGGGGGGGGTGCATTATTGGCTAAGTGATCGGCATGTTCCGAGAATTTTTGGATCGCTTTCGCTGCAAGGGTTTTCTCTCGCGAGTGATAGCTCTCGGCACGCTGTTGGAGCAATCGAGCCAACAGTTCCTCTTCAAGGGGCTGGTCTGAGTTCTGACGAAGTCGATTTTCTAACTGTTCGGAAAATGCAAACACCTCGGTTTCCAGTGGTCTGGGCATGAGCATCGAGATGTTTTCAAAGGCCTCTACAAAGGGCCGTAGCTCCGTGCGGGGGTCATTCGCTTGGGATAATTGCTTCGACCAAATTTGAAATAGATCGGTCACTAAGCGATTCAACCTCGAAAAATGGTTCGTGCGGGCGACATTTTGGGTGCGTTTCCAAAGAATCGCGGCAGTCTCAAGCTCGCGGCCCGATTTTTTCTCAACCGCCTCTAATGTGGAATGTAATTTCAAAATTCGATCGTAGTACACAACGGCTTGCGCATATTGCTCGGCCTTACTTAGTCGATCGGCCTCGGCCATCATTTTCTCAATCAAAGATTGGGTAATCGTTTCATACTGTTGGGAAACTTCTGCAAGTTCACCATTGGGGTTGTTCAAGTTGGGATTGGGGTTCGCAGCATCGGAGGGAATCGTCTCTTGAGGCCGAGGATTTTGATTGAGTGAGATCGCTTTTGGTGCAGACTCCAAAGGAAGCAAGGAACTCTCTTGGGAACGGAATACAGGCGGCAACAACGAAAGAAGAATGACCGTCGAGAGACTCCCTACAAAAAACCCTCCTATCAATCTGTATTTACAGAATGCCCGAATGGGTTTGTGCCAAATTTTGCGAGGGGTATTCACAGGGGGTTGCTGGTTCAGCAGCCGGCCTAAATCCTCTGCTAAGGCTTTCCCGTCGGGGTAGCGCTGACTAGGTGATTTTTCGAGACATTTGAGAATCACTTGCTCCAACCGATCATCAACGCCGAGAACCAATTCCGAGGGTTGAATCACAGACCGATGGGCTAATAAATCCCGATACTCTTCATAGGTTGCGGCCAGAAAAGGGGGCCGACCTACGATCAACTCATAGAGGATCGCCCCCAGCGCATAAATATCCCCCGTCGGAGTAGGCACCGCTTGTGGCACTAATAGTTCGGGGGCCAAATAACAGAATCGTTCCGACAGCGCAACCTCAAAATAGGAGGGGATCGAAGAGGGACCTTGGTTCAGGGCCGAAAGAAATAATCCTTCGATCTTGGGGTTCCCAAAGGGAATGGACCCATGACGAATAGATAGCGATTGTGTATTCTCGAAGCGAATGAAGCGGGGGCTTAAAAATCCGTGACATAAGCCCGCTTCATGAATAAAGCCCACCGTCTTGGCAAGAATTTCTCCGAATTCCAACACAAAATGGGTCGGGAAGACGCGACCTTGCGTTAAATGATCCAACGATTCACCATTCACCAATTCAGTGACCAAGTAGGGTAGCCCCTCGATCTCGGCGATTTCGTGAATCTCGCTCACATGGGGATAGCGAATTTGGTGAATCGCTTCAAGTTGTCGCCGGAAACGGACCCTTTCTTCAATCGAAGATTGTTGTTGCAAAGGAAAAACATGCAACACGCCCGGTTGATTTTTGACCAGATTGACTACCTGAAAACTTTGAATCTGAGGTTGATTTTGAAGGACTTGGACGAAGGTATAATTAGGAACCTCTGGATAGTGAATGTGGCCAACCGGAGGGGTCGGAGGTACGGTCTCGGCCTCGCAGGGAGTGAGCGGAACAATGGCCTCGGCGCCAAAAGTTCGAGTGGAGTGAATCTGAGAAGGGTTCTCTGGGTCTTCTACCGAATCCAAATGAAGCATACAATACCTAGCCTGTGGCCAAAAACTGGCCTGAATTTCATCAAAAGTTCAAGTTTTACTTCTAGAGGCGGTTTGTAAACTAAAAGAGGCGTCAAAGACTATATAGCACACGGGATGGCCATGGCCTTCACTTGTATTGGAAAACATTCGGAATTACCCGAAAAACAGGGTTATTCTGTAAGGATCGGACCCAATAAGATCGTTTTGTTCCGCGTCGGCGAGTACTGTTATGCCCTTGAAGATAACTGCACTCATCGCGATGTGCCGTTGAGTTTGGGGGAATGCACCGTCACGGAAGTGATTTGCCCTGTCCATCAGGCCCGATTCGATCTCGCCACGGGTCAAGCCCAAACACCCCCTGCCAGCAAACCCGTAAAAACTTACCCCGTTCAAATTCGAGACGGTCTCGTTTTGGTTGACGTTGACTCGCCGAATGTTGACTCGCCCAATTAATAAGGAAACCCTCCATGAGTCTACCCCAACGGATTGTCCTTCTTGGATGCTTACTGATTCTTGCCAATGGTTGCAGCAAGAAAGAAAATCAAATCGCGGTGGAGCCTAAACC
>CAZFDX010000886.1:0-5329 GCA_964518325.1 uncultured Alcaligenaceae bacterium
GCGGAGATTTGAGCAATGAAACAGGTACCGTCTTTACGCAACGCCGTTAGTTCACCTTGATAGCTACCGACCGTTTTTAATTGTTCGATGATGCTCTCGACCTCCGAGGGCTTTTGCCCAAACCCGAATGCATGCCGACCCAGAACCTCTTGTTCCTGTTCATAACCCACAAATCAAGAAAGGCACGGTTCACATAGCTCAATCGTCCTTCCAGATCGGCAAATAGCTTCGCGTTGAGTGCAGCGGCAATCGCCGAATCCTTCAGCCGAAGTTCATCCTCAACCAGTTTACGGGCCGTGATGTCGATAAAAGTCAGAATCACATGAAGCAAAGAGCCATCGGGAGCAAACCGAGGCGTTCCACTGACTTGCATCCAAGTTCGCTTTCCGGTCTTTTGGTTGGTTGCCCCCACCACGATATTCCGTAAGGGTTGGCGTGTTTGAACCACAACGGAAAAAGGGATTTCCTCGGGGCGAAAGGGGGTTTCATCTTCGCGAACGATTTGCCAGCGCAGGTCTTTTGCCGAGACCCCTTGAAGTTCTTCGGGGCTTAATCCCAAAATTTCCGAGGCCGCCGGATTACTGAGGGTAATTTTATCCTCGGGACTGAGCAAAACGACCCCCACATCCAGATCATTAATCAGGGTGCGGAACCGTTCTTCGCTTTCTCGTAATGCTGCTTCGGTTTGCTTTTGTTTGGTAATGTCCAAAGCCGTGGCAATATACCGAATGGCTCCTTCAATTTTGACTCGACGGATGGAATAGAGATAGGTCTTTTGCCCCTCTCGGGAAGGCATGTTGATCTCTTCGTTATCCACCATGCCATACTTTTCGACCCGAGCCATGACTTCTTGGAATGAATCTTTCTGATCGGATGGGAGAATCCCCAGTTCAGCGCGGGTCTTCCCAATCACTTGTTCTGCAGTTAACCCCGACATTTTCGTGAACGCGGTATTCACGGCCACATACCGGCCATGCTCATCGGTCACGGTATTGGAATAAGGTGCAGCCTCGAACAAGGCCCGAAACCGTTCTTCACTCTCACGAATTTTTTCTTCGGCCTGCTTTTGGGAGGTGACATCAAAGATAGCGCAATTCCAACGAATGGCGTTATCCGGTAACAATTCTGGGCGAGCATAAACGCGGAGCCATTTTAATCGACCCGAAGGGGTGATAATCCGCCAAGAATGGCTCACAGGTCCCATTTTTTTCGCAGAATCGGCAATAAAGTTCCTCAAATCCTCGACATCTTCGGGATGTGCCATCCGCCAATGAACCTGAGAATCGGCATGCACGGCCTCGGCAGGGACTTCCCACAACTCTTCACAGGCCGCATTCATGTAACCCACTTGGTCTTTGCCATCGGGGTACAGTGTGTATTGGATGATCGCGCCGGGGATATTCTCGGCCATGTGACGGAAACGGGTTTCGCTTTCCCGAAGTTTTTCCTCGGCCTTTTTCTGTTCGGTAATGTCGGTGAGTATCCCGTTCCACATGATTCGGCCCGTGGCATCGGGGGGTTCCGGAATCGATTGCCCTCGCACCCAACGAAGTTGACCTTCTTTGGTCCGAAGCGGGAATTCCTGACACCAAGGGGTTCCCGTTTGAGCGGAAATCACAATCGAGGTTCGCACCTCGTCAATGTATGCGGGATCGATTATCTCCCAGATGAGATTGGGATCTTCGAGTAGTTCTTCCGGAGTGAAACCCGTTAGAGCAGTTACACCCCTGCTCACGAAAGCAAAACCTTGCTTTCCATCGGGATCGAGAAAGAATTGGTAAACGATTCCAGGGATCGCATCGGTGATGCGTCTCAGGCGTTCTTCGGTTTGGCGTAAGGCATGTTCTGCGGTTCGACGGGCAGCCACTTGATGTTCCAAGTGCAAGCCGTTCATTAAGGAAGCATGCAAATCGCGTGTGGTCTCGCGACGGAACCACGAGGAGAGAACCAAAAGTAATGTTTTAAGGGGTCTCCGTTTGGGGAGTCGAATCCGAAACAAGGCCCCTCGTTCGATGGGTTCCCATGTTGTTGTCGAAGGTCCCAAACCGAAAAACGTGGTTAACGCACTGAGACTAAGAGAATTGAATTCCCAGAAGGCTTTCGGTGGCAGGGTATACTTCGGAAGAAGACGCATTTCGATTTGTACTTCTCGTTTACCGATTCTTTTGAACTCGGCTTGAATACAGCGAAAAACTTGCTGAACGCCTCCCCATTTGGGACTGGCCACTCTCTCGTAATACTTTGCAGGATCGTACCACAAACCAAAGGTAATCATCAGGGGACGAATCCAAGGTGAAAAGCGATACGAACTGCTAATAATCACCAGTTGTTCTGGGGTGAGGCTGCTGTAGCTATTGTCAAAAAATTGCAGATACTCATCCCAAGAAATCGACATCGTTGGTTGCTGCAATTCTTCGAGTGAATAGGGTAGCCCCTTGACAAGTGGATCGACCTGTAAACCCAAGCGGATCATTTGCTCGATGGTGTAACAGGTCGCACGACAAGAGACATCGGCAAGATGAGCCGAGGAGGACTCGGGCTTTTGGCGGTTCGTTGATGAGTGAGGTTGTGTCATGAAAGATAAAAGGTTGGCGAATCGGCAGGGAGTCGGCCCTTGCTTGAAAATCTGAGAACTTCTAGCGGAGGCTCATTTCTAGCTAAGTTTATTTGTCTCCCTTGGTTGGTTTGGTGAAAATCACGAAGTAATTTTCCTTCAGAATATCCTTAATTTCGTCTGTTTTCTTGAAGCCACAACTGAGAATCTCCTTCTCGAAAACTTCCTGACCTGCCCGAACATGCTTTAAGGTCCATTCCGAGGATTTTCCGGGAATGCGATGAAAATCGATCAGGACCAAACGCCCACCAGGTTTCAAAGCTCGGTGTAACGATAACATGGTTCTTTCGGGAAATTCAAAATGATGATAGGTATCACAGATATAGGCCAAGTCGATGCTATTTGGTGGCAGATCCACCGAATCGGCGTTGCATAACACAGGGGTGACGTTCTTCAACTTGGCCTCACGGCTGGTCTTTTGAATTTGTTCCAAGAATTTCGCCGAAATATCGACCGCAAAAACTTGGCCTTCCGTCCCAACTTCCTTGGCGAACAACCGTGTGTATAATCCGGTGCCTGCACCAATATCGGCAACGACCATCCCCGATTTCAGACCAATCGCTTTGACCACCTTTTCCCGATGCACAAACAATTCCCGACTTTCACCTTCAAAGGTCTTTGTGAATTTCTCCACATCGGGGTTTTTGAACGGGTCGTTAATACCTGGGTTCACACTTTTTTCTTGTGCTGTTGCCAGCACCGTGACCAAAAGGACCAAACCCAAGAACGAGACACCTCGATACATACACTTCTCCAGCAAACATTGGTAAGAAGAAACATAAGACAGAAATGCCTCCTCTCTTCTTTGAATCCTATTAATCAGAACGAGGAAATTTACGCATTCTGATGCATTATTCATCAATCAGATGGAATAAATTTTCATTTCTGCCACAAAAATTAGTATACAGAGAAACCCTCTGAATCTGACGTAAAGTCTCGGGCCAAAAGTGCCACTTTTCATGGAATCCTCAAATGATCGAATTATCGAATCGAGTATTAAGAGTGCAGGAACATTATCAACATGAAAGTGAAGGTGGATTATCATCATGGGAGTGAAGGGGGGCATCTTGTGATTGATTCGGTTGCTGGGTACAATTGAGGGAGAATGATTGATCTTCCACGAAGGGAATCTCATGGCTAAGAAAAAAGTCCGTGTGGAATTGCGTCGGAATCTGGGCAAGCCCCCCCGTCAAAACGATTTGACGCGCGATTTCAAAGAACAGGCCATCGACGAAGATTCCGTTCAAGGGAATGAACGTGTTCGTGCCAAAGGGGAATTATCTCGACATCGAACTATTATTGCCGATTCAACTGCCCCCGAAAAAGGAACCGCCCCCGTTGAGGTCATGCCCTTGGCGAATGAACAGGAATGTCGTGCAGGGCGGGTGATTCGGGTGCATGGCTTGCAAAGCATCGTGCAGGCCGAGGATGGTTCTTTGGTTCGTTGTACCGTGCGACGATTACTCAAATCGTTAGTCACCGACGAACGGAATGTGGTCACCACCGGCGATCGAGTGTGGTTCCGCGCTGCCTCGGCTGGGGAAGGGGTCATCGAGCAAATCGAGCCTCGTCGTGGAATACTCACCCGTGCCAGCCGCCGACGCGAGCATGTGTTGGTTTCCAATGTCGATCAGGTGGTCATCGTCATGTCCTTGGTTGAACCAGACCTTAAGCCCCACTTGATTGATCGTTATTTAGCCTCTGCTCAGAAAGGGGACCTCAAACCGATTATCTGCCTGAATAAGGCCGACCTCGTCGAGCGGGTCAATCTGCAATCGCTGATTGGTTCTTACACCCGTTTGGGCATCCCCACTTTGTTAACCTCGGCCAAAACCGGTGAAGGGATCGCTCGATTAAAAGAACTCCTCAGGGGAAAGGCCACCGTTTTTTCTGGTCAAAGCGGTGTGGGAAAATCCTCCTTGCTCAATGCTATTCAACCGGGTTTGGCGCTTCGGGTCTCGAATGTCAGTCAAGTCAACCAGAAGGGGAAACATACCACCACCACCGCCGAGTTAATCTCCTTGGATTTTGGAGGTTGGGTGGTCGATACTCCGGGCATTCGCAGCTTGGCCTTGTGGGATGTGATTGCTCGGGAAGTGGAAGGGTTCTTCGTCGAATTTAATCCGTTTGTCAGTCGGTGTTCCTTCCCCGATTGCACCCACACACACGAACTGGGCTGTGGTGTGAAACGGGCAGTGGAACTTCGCTTCATCAGTGCCCGACGATACCACAGCTATTTGGGCATGATCGAGGAATTAGAATGAATTGGTTAGCCCACGTTTATCTTTCGGAACCAAACGTGGAATTCCGCCTCGGAAATCTTTTAGCCGACTACGTTAAAGGAAAACAACGACAGGGCCTCGGCAGCGGGTTTCTTCGCGGGGCCGCCCGTCATCAAAAGATCGATGCCTTTACCGATTCTCATTGGGTAATGGATCGCAGCCGATCCCGAATCGCCTCGCCTTTTCGCCGATATGCCAGCATCTTGTGCGATATTTTCATGGATCATTTCTTAGCCCGAAAGTGGAACGATTATTCCCCGATCCCTTTGTTAGAATTCACCGCTCAATTCTACGCGGAAATCCGCCTGTGCCCCCTTGTATTACCGCCGCAGGCCGCCTTTATTGTGGAAAAAATGATTCAAACCGATCGCCTCGCTTCCTATGCTCAACGTCAAGGAATCGAAGAAACCCTATGGCGTCTGTCGCACCGGAT
>CAZFDX010000887.1:0-11479 GCA_964518325.1 uncultured Alcaligenaceae bacterium
ATACGGAGACCACCAAGCAGAAGACGGAGTGAGTCATGGGCAGCGCCAAAGGGTAATAGTGGACAGACCACCACGGGAGCCACCAAACACGAGTCGCCCCCCAGATGGTTCCGCACATTAATCCGAGCAAGGTCTTTCACCCCTGCTTCCGAAAGGCTGGGATTACTCACCGTGAGAATACCCAACGGCAAAGTTCCGGTTGGATCGAATGGAAGCACCACAGGGGGAAGGGTATTCGGAGGCAAAGTCGGAAGAGTCCCCAACGCCAAGGAATTCGACATCGTTAAAGCGGCGTTCGGGTCAATATCTTCACGGAATAGCACGCGGACCACACTCACCCCCGGCACGGAGCGGGATTCGACTTGCCGAACCCCCGGTGCCTGATTGACCCAACGCTCCACACGGTTGGTAATTGTTTTTTCGACAGAATCTGCGGGCATCCCGTTGAAATAGGTGAGAACTTGAACGGCAGGGACTTTGAAACTCGGCAGAATATCCACCGGAATCGAAACCAAAGCTAATCCGCCCAAAACACCAATGGCGATTGCAAAAACAATCACACCGTAGATATTTCCAACTGCCAATCGGACAAGGTTCATAAAGGTAAGGCTCCTAGGGACCTAGGCAGGTTGATAAGGGGTCTGGGGAACATTTTATGATTCTTTCTCATTAGAGATAATGCCTGAGTGATTCACTAATCTTTCAAATTTTCAAAGATCGGCACTTAAAAATTCCCTTGGCAGAACGGGCAGTTTGGGTTATGGGCTTTGATTCGAGAAGGATCTTCAGGAGATTTGAACTATGAATCCGTTCATCCGTTGGAGTGTTTTAAGTTTTGCAATTGTGGTGAGTGCTACTTTTGCACAAGCTCCCGTTGATGGCAAAAAAGTGGTGGCGGTCGCTAACAATCGAGAGATTACCGAAGCGGCTGTGCAACGATTTCTCAAGGCTTTGCCTGAAGAGAAAAAAGCCAAAGCCCGCCCCGAAGTGATTAATATGCTCGTCGAGAATGCCCTCATTGCCTACTATCTCGATGCGCTTAAGATCGATGTTCCTGCAAAGGAAGTGGATGAGCAACTCGCGGAGATCAAAAAAGAAGCTGCGGAACAAAAAGAGAAGTTTGAGGATGTCCTTGTGAAAATGGGCTTCACCGAGGCCGAATTCAAAGCCGAGGTTCGTAACTCCATGCGTTGGGAAAAATTCGTCAAAGAACAGGCAACCGACGAAAAGTTGAAGAACCTGTTTACGACCAGTCCGGAATTCTTCGACGGTACCAAGGTGGCGGCTCGACATATCCTTGTGGCAGTCGAGGCGAAGGATGGCGAAAAAGGTAAACAAGAAGCCTATAAGAAAGCCCAACAAATTTTGGCAGGGATCAAGGAACAATCGGCCCTAGCGATTCAGAAATTACCGGCGAATCCGGACCCATTGGTGACAGAGAAAGCCAAACATAAGGCCGTTGAAGAAGTCTTTATCAATTATGCCAAAGCACACTCAGACTGCCCCTCGAAACGAGATGGCGGGAATCTTGGAGAATTCCCCCGATTAGAAGCGATGGTCGAACCTTTTGCCAAAACCGCCTTTGAACAAAAGCCCTATGAATTGGGGCAAATTGTCGAGACCCAGTTTGGCTATCATCTCATTTTGGTGACGGACCGAAAACCTGGAAACAAAATCGATTTTGAGAAGGTCAAACCAGTGGTCATGTACGTTTATGGAACCCGTCTGCGTGATGCCGTCGTGGAAACCGTTAAGAAAAGTCCCGCAACGAAGATCGAATATAAATAATCACCTTTGCTAGAATAGACCCCATGAGTTCAAAAACCTTGGTCGGTCTATCGAATCCATTGACCATCCGGTATGGATTGTCTTCTTGCTCTTTGGGGCAATTTCTCGTGGGTCTCAGCAGTCGGGGCATTTGTGCGCTGCATTTAGGTTCCCATGCCGATGCACTTCAAAAAGAGCTGCAAGAACAATTTCGCCAAGCGACTTGGATTGCCGATCCGACTACGATTCTGCCGATGCTACCCCAAATGATCGAATGCATCGAGAATCCGACCCAAGCGGTGGACTTGCCTCTCGATCTGATGGGAACAGATTTTCAAATTCGTGTCTGGCAGGCATTACGTCAGATTCCTGCAGGAACCCTAGTCACCTATCAACACATTGCCGAATCGATCGGTGCGCCTCGAAGTGTTCGTGCAGTGGGGCAAGCCTGTGCCGCAAACCCGATTGCCATTTTGGTTCCTTGTCATCGGGTCGTTCGTTCTGATTCGACCCTTGGGGGATACCGGTGGGGAATTTCCATCAAACAGAAGTTATTACGTCGAGAGGGGATTCTTTCGGAATCGTCTATCGTTTGAATTTCCATCGTATCTCCTTCCTCTGTTGAAATATAATTCTGTTGGAGAGAGAATTTTCACAAGACCTTTCTAAAAATATGACAGCAAGCGAATCATTAGCTCGTAGGGTATGATTCGCTATTGCTTATGTGGTGATAAAATTACCACTAGAAATATCGAGTTTTTGTTGGGATTTGTAAATTGACCCGTTTACTTTAGATGAATCTATGATCTAATTCAGACTGGATGAAATCGTTAGCCTGTAAGAAATGTTCCGAAATGAAGAAAAAACGAATTTTAGTGGTGGAAGATGAGGCCATCTTGGCGACCGATCTAGCGGATCAAATCCAAGACCTTGGCTATGAAGTCATCGGGATCGAGGATAATGCAGACGGTGCCATCCATGCGGCCGAGAAAATGAGGCCCGATTTGGTTTTTATGGACATTTGCCTGAAAAACTCGAAAGGGGGCAAAGACGGCATCTACACCGCCACACAGATACGCCAGCAATTCGGTATCCCGATTGTGTTTTTGTCCGCCTATTCGGATCAGGAAACAATTTCACGCGCCAAACTCGCCGAACCCTATAGCTACTTGCACAAACCGTGGCAACCACGCGATGTTCGCACTGCTTTGGAAGTGGCGATCCATAAGCATCAGAGCGAGCAAGAAGTTATTCAACGTGAAAAGCAGCTGCACCATACCATTAACGCCCTCGGTGGCGGGGTGGTTACTGTCGATGCAGCCGGAAAAATCTCGGCCTTTAATCCTGCGGCGGAATCTTTGACGGGTTGGAAAAAAGAAGAAGCGATCGGCCAACCCGTCACGCTTGTTTTGCCGTTTACTCAAGAGCGTTCCTCATCACGAAGCGGCGAAAATCTCCCCAGTCCGATCGATCGCGAAACCACGCTTGTGACCAAAGATGGACAGCAAATCCCTGTTCTGCAAAGAATTTCTGATTTGCCGACTGCCGACCAAAAAATTCAACGCGTGATTTCGTTTTGGAATCTTGATAAATCCGAGCAATCGTTCCAATCTCTGTTGCGGGCCCAGAAATTGCAAAGTCTTGGGACTTTAGCTGCGGGAATGGCCCATGAGTTTAACAATCAACTCACTCCCATTCTTGGATATACCAGCCTGCTTAAAACGATGATTGCACCGGATGAGACGACTACGGAAATTTTCCAATCCATCGAGGAATCGATTCAGCGGCTGTCGAATCTCACTCGGCAAATGCTCAACTATGCAGGGAAGTCTCGTTCGGAGATGATTCCCATCGATATTAATCATCTCATTCTCAATTCTCAGGAACTTTTGCGGATCACGGCTACCAAACGTGTTCAATACCACCAAAAACTTTCGCCCGAGATTGCTACTTTCCTAGGGAATCCGCAGGATTTGCAGCAAATCCTCTTCAATCTGTTAACCAATTCGGTTGAAGCTATCGGCGATCGTGGAGGGGAAATTGTGCTTTCCACCCAGACGGTTGATTTATCCCAAGCCGAATTACGATCTCCCTATCTCAATGTCCCCCCCCCTGCGGGTCGGTATGTACACATCCAAATAAAAGACTATGGTCCGGGTATTTTGCCGCAACATCTTCCCCAAATTTTCGATCCCTTTTTCTCAACCAAGTTTCTAGGACGGGGTCTAGGTTTAGCTGTGGTGTTAGCAGTGGTCGAACATCATAAAGGCTCGATCAAGGTGAGTTCGTTACCCGATCAACAAACGATCTTCGACCTCTATTTTCCGGTAACACCCTCAGGGCATTCATCCTGAAGTCGTTCATGAATTTGTGGTGTTGGTCACTGCGGAGCAGCCCCGTTGAACCGACTTGAGACATTCGATTTCAATTTGCTCAATACGCCCCATTTGAAATCTTTTTCGTTTCGGCAATCACAATGAATCGAAGGGAGTAAGTCGTAGGGAGTAACTCACTTCCAATATAACTTCCCAATTGCACATCCTATTTGGTATCTTTTTCCTTGATGCAATACAGATGATCAACACCTCGAAGGAAGAGCATTCCCTGAGCGATGGCAGGGGAGGACCAGAACATTTCTTTTAATGGATTGTTGTTGAGTACCTTGAAATCCTTACCGGCTTCGATCACAAAAGTGGTACCGCTGTCGTCTAACACAAAGATTTTCCCTTCGTAAGCCCAAGGAGAAGAGGTGATCCCCGAGGCACGAGGAATACGCTCTCGGTACATTTCCTTGCCCGTTTTAGCATCGAGGCAAGTCAAAGTACCGCCGCGTTGCTCGGCAATGTACAAATAGCCCTGATACAACACAGGGGTAGACATCGAGGGAGCACTTCGTTCGTTGGTCCACAAAATAAATTCACTCGGTTTGTCTTTGGCTTTGGGGGTGATGTCACCCTTCGCACCTGATTTAATGGCATATAGGGGGGTTCGACCAAATGACCCGCCGTTTCCGACAAAAAGAGTTTCTTCATCCGCGACGGGGGAGGCATTACAGGAAGCGCCACTGCGTCCGCCTCCGAATCCCCCCATACCCATTCCGGAACCCGTGTTAGCACTTGATGTTGAAAGTTGCATTTCCCAAAGGAGTTCTCCATCGTCAGGATTGTACGAACGGACTCGCGAGGCACTTAAACAAATCAGTTCCGTCCGAACTTTATTCTTCCAAATCAACGGGGTGGCCCAACCCGATTTATCTGAGCGATCTTTCTTCCAAAGTTCTTTACCCGTTTTCGTATCTAGAGCCATTACAAACGATTTTTGCTCGTTATCGCATTGGATAAACAGTTTACCCTCATGGAGTGTCGGTGAACTTCCCGTGCCCCAACCTGCCATCATTGGATAAGAAGGCATTTCTTTCTTCCATTGGAGTTTTCCGTCCAAATCGTAGCAGTAGACACCCAACATGCCAAAGTAGGCATAAATAAATCGGCCATCTGTGACGGGGGTTTCCGAAGCGTAAGTATTTGTTGAGTGAATCGGGATGGTGGGTTTCCGTTCGGCCGCTTTTTCCGACCAGATTGTTTTTCCGGTCGTTCGATCTAAACAGACCACATGCCAAGTATATTCGACATCGGGGGCTTTTGACCCGCCGAACCCGCCGAATCCTCCTTTCCCACCTCCCGAGCTAGGCCCGAACCCTCCTTTTCCACCACCAAAATCATTGGCTTTGGGTTTCTTTTGGTCCTTGGTGCTGGCGGAGGTGACAAAAACCTTATCCCCAACGACGATCGGACATGACCAAGCCACCCCCGGAAGGGTAATCTTCCACTGGACATTTTTCTCGGTATTCCAAGTCGTGGGCAATCCCGTTTCTGTCGAGATAAAATTGCCTGTCGGTCCCCGAAAACCAGACCAATCGCCGGCCTCGGTCACAAGGGTCATGATTCCAGACAAAATGATGATTGCACTCAAACGAAGTTTCCAAGGCATGATCTTGCCCTCTTAAAATGATGAGAATTTACTTTTAACAGATGAGCTATGAGAAGGGTATGAAAGTCTCGAATGGTTCCATTCGGAGAATTAAAGATGTTGTATATGGCGCACTCCGGTGATACCGAAAAAAAAGGCGAGTGCCCTCAACGTATGGGAGACACTCGCCTTTTGTGGATCAAGGTCAAAGTTCCGGCTTCGACCTTACCTCTTTTCATCCGGCCCCGTTGGGTTTGCCCAACCTCTTTTCATCCGGTCCCGTTGGGTTTTCCCAACTCAGTTTTCTAAGCAAAGCATAGTGCATGCCAAGAAAAAAAGGGGCTATTTCCCGCTCGTTTTTGAAAGATTTACACGATTCGATTCAGGATGGCTTGTAATTCTTTCTTCTGGTGAAAAAATTTCTACACTGATAGCCAACCACGTTTCGCCTTTTGGCTCATAGAGAACATAATTATGAATCTTCCACGTCGAGACTTTCTAACCGCTGCTTCAGGGGTTGCTCTCGGGGCAACATTTCCTTCGCTTGCCTTGGCCGATGAGGTCAAAAAGTCCTCGCAGACTCGGGCCAACCGGATTGGTGTTTCGACCTACTCCTTCTGGCAATTTCGACACAAAGATTTACAGGACCTCGAAAAATGCATTGACCTTGCTGCCGAGATGGGCTTCGACGGTGTGGAGATTCTTCATCGCCAAATGACGGATGAATCGAATGCCACGCTTCAGAAGATCAAAAAGCGAGCGTTCCTGAATGGTTTGGACCTCATGGGGTTTTCCACGCATCAGGGGTTTCTCTTTGCCGATCCTGCAGAACGTCAGAAAAATGTCGATCACACCATCAAATGTATCGAGTTAGCTTACGCCTTGGGGATACCGACCTTACGGGTCAATACCGGAACGTGGAGAACCAGTAAAGATTTCGATGAGTTGATGAAGAATAAGGGAATCGAACCACTCCCCAAGGGAGTGACCGAAGAGGATGGATTCAAATGGGTAGCCGAGGGACTCACGGCGTGCTTGAAGACGGCCGAGAAATGTGGCGTGCTGTTGGGTTTGGAAAATCATTGGGGATTGGGCCGCACTCCCGAGGGGGTTTTACGAGTGGTCAAAGAGGTGAATTCCCCTTGGCTTCAGGTCACATTGGATACGGGGAATTTTTTCGATGACCCCTACGATAAACTCGAAATGCTTGCCCCCAAAGCGGTCTTGGTTCAAGCCAAAACTTATTTTGGGGGGGGGCTTTGGTATTCCGTCGATCTTGATTATTCGCGGATCGCTCAACTATTGAAAAAACATTCGTATAAAGGTTATATCTCACTGGAGTTTGAAGGGAAAGAAGACCCCCTCAAGGGTATCCCCAAAAGTCTGGAATTGCTCCGAAAAGCCTTTTCGGCCTAACCATTGCATCGATGAGTAGAACTTCGTTCCTTTTGCATGATTGGGGAAAGAGCATCATGGTGAACATCGTTCCTTTTGCGTTTCCCCGATGGTGATCCATTTCCTTTTTCTGTCATTTTGAGTCTGTCATTTTGAGAAGGATGGAAATATCCTCCCTGAGGGGTCGCCCCGATGTGGATCATCATCCTTTTTCCTCTACATTATCACAGAGGGGGTTTTTATGACGGCTACCGAGATTGTTTCGCTCATTCAATCGCTTCATCCTTCTGCGATCATCTCTCAATCGCTTGAGGGTGTCGATCCTTTCTTCGTTCTCCAACCGACGCAGCTGAAACCGGTGGCATTAACCCTTCGCGATCACCCTTCGTTGAGATTTGAAATTCTAAACAGCATTTGCGGGGTCGATTATCTTGAGACCGATCCCAAAAAGGTTGCCAAGGCTGGTTTTGAACCCCATCTTGAGGTGGTTTATCACCTGAGTAGTTTTACCCATCGACATCGAATCGTTGCCAAATTGATTTTGCCACGCTGGAAGAACGATCAGGTGGGGGAACTTCCCGAAGTCCCCTCGGTGAGTGATATTTGGCCGGCTGCCGATTGGCACGAACGAGAAACCTTTGATTTACTGGGCATTCGATTTATAGGTCATCCGGACTTGCGAAGGATTCTTTTAGCAGAAGATTGGGAAGGGTATCCTCTGCGTAAAGACTACGAATTTCCCTTGGAGTATCATGGGATTCGTTGTCGCTAATCCTTGTTTACTCGCATCGGTGTGAGATGAGCCGACCATAAATCCTAAATCTCTGCCGAACAAAGAACAAAGGCTGAGACCATCCCTCACTCAATCGCTTCAAATGAAAGGGAAAGGGAAAGGGGCTTAAGATTCTCCGCGCCAACGGATGCTGTAATGAGCTTTAGATTCTAGATGTCGATCGTGTTTTTAATGGGCTTCAGGTTATACAAGCCGATTGTGTTTTTAAGAGGCTTTAGATGCCGACCGGTGTTTTGCGAATCGCAACAAACAACGAGCGATAAGCCTGCCGATCGGTACCTCTGACGGGTTCATGAATGAGTACAATCCAATTGGGATCGGAGGCAATTTTCCGTATCAATCCCTCGTGGAACGATTCGATTACAATCAAATTCACATGAAGTTGTTTGAGAACCGTCTCGCTGTTATCGGCACCATCTCGAACGGCTAAACAGGTTTCCCAATGTTGTTGCTGAAATAAATGGGCATGCGTCGTCAAAGTGATAGGGAACTTCGGAGCGAGTGACCAAAAGAGAAAATCACCTTGTGTTTCACTGGTGAAAATGGCTCCGAGGTATTGACCGTTTGGATAATTTTCTTCCAGAATTTGGGGCAGTTGAGGAATCCATTTTCCTTGGCAATCTGGATTTTGAAGTTCAAGGGCAATCCGGTAGGGTGTCCCCGCAAAAAGAGTTTGTTCCGGCTGCAACCTGATGGAAGCAACGATCGCCCAAAGGACGAGAGAAACGAGCGTAGCCCAAGCAGCGATGCTTCGGAAAGAGGGTTGCGAACCCCCCTCGGCTTTTCGTGTGCTTTCACACAGGCACAAGGTCCATAACAGAATGTACCACAGAAAAAGCCTTTTTTGGAAACAAGTGCCCACACAAAGCACGATCAGCAACAATAACAACGATCCACGCGGGACTTGTTGGCTCAGAATCATTCGCACGGCGAGGAGAAACATCGGCAAGATAACGGTAACCCATTCCGAGAAATTGCTGCCGAGAGGTTCCCATTCGGTCATGGAACTGACTCCGGAACGCGAACCGAAGGCGAGGATTTTGGGTAAAATCAGCGGCCCATGTGGATTCACGCAGGTTGCAAGGGTGCAAACGACCAACAACCCTGCCCAAGGAGCATTTTCCCATTGTGGCCAAAGGCCCGCCCAACCGTTTGCTCGAATCGATAAAGGATAGGCTTTGGTAGCCAACAAGGCCAAGCCGAAAACCCAAGTGGCGTGGGTGTTGGCCCAAATCAAAAATACAATCGGTAGGCTGAACCACATCCCGAAATGAGGTTTCTCTTCTAAGGTCGCACGACCGACCAGCAAAAATAAAGGGACCGCCCCCCATTGGGGACGCTGCACCAGAGCAAACGGATAGAGAAAATAAACCAAGGCGCCAACCAGTAACAGGGCAAAGACCCCCGATTGAGAAACCCGATAAGCGATCTGCCAAATAAGTACAGTCGAGGTCGCGATAATCAGCAGATGAATCAAGCGCAAGGCATTAGCTCCCCAAATCAATCGCCTTTCGGGGTCATCACTTCCAAGGTGGCTGGCGAGTTGGTATGCCCCTGCATAGCTACATGAAGGGATCGTCGCATGGTTGATAAATTCCAAGGAAGGGTCCGAATAAGGACTCAGAGGTTCTCGACTTGGAAAAGTGCCCTGTTCGATGATCCACTGACCATATCGAGCATGTCCCCAAATATCCGTATGCCATAACGGAATTAGCCCTGAAGCAAGGGAGAGAGTTAGAACCACAATGAAGAAAATCGATCGGTCGGGATGCAAGGTTTCCTCGTTTAGTGATCTCACTATTCAGGGGGGCCAGAAATTTTAGCGGCTTCGATTGTACTGCTTGTTATTTTGGGTAGAATAGGCATAGTTACTGGGAGAAGAAAGAATGAACAAGATCCGACAAGCGATCGAATCGCTTCGGGAAACCTTGCGAGCGTTAGAACCCTACGAAGCGTCGGAGGCAGTTCCCCCAAAACCGGGGCGTTTTTACGAAACATTTAATGGGTCTGCTGTCTATATTCTCTACACCGATTCCGATAACGACGGCAAGGCCCTTGTGTTAAAAGGGGGGCACAAAGTCCATTCCTCGAACGGGGAAGAAGCAGGGGAAACTTATTACGTTGACTCGAATGGGTATTACAAAACGAATGATCCGGGAGCCGAAATGGGCATGAGCCTCATTCGGGAACTCCCAATTAATTTGGATCAATTAATTCCCCCCCGAACGAACAACGAGCCGAGCGTTCAATCCTCCCAAAACGTGGCACGAGTTTGGACGGACGATGACGAGGATTCGCAAGAGGAAGAAGATACAATCTAACCGTTCTTAAAGCATTATCGTTCTTGCCTGAGATCAGCCCTCATTCCGAAAATTTAGCCTTTCATTTCCCAAATCGCTGCTTTGTTGAGACCGACCAACACGAATGTCTCAAAATCGTCGGCCATGGCCAGATCGTGAACGTGGAAATTCACCTTTTCTTGTTTGAGAATTTTTTTACCGGTCGGATCAATCACCATCAGAAAACCATCACCGGCTCCCCCTGTGCCGATCAGGAACGAGGAATCCTTGCTGAAGAACATACGATTGACTAGGCCTTGGCCCTTATCGCTGACAAACTCCGCGATTTTCTTTTGCGTGGCAATCTCGAAGGTTTCGATACGAGCTTTCGCTTCCAGATGGTCGATGTTTCCAATTTTACCCGTCCCACCGAGAGCGAGGGTTTTCCCATCGTGAGAAAAAGCCACGGAGCGAACCCCACCGATCGAATGCAAGCGGGCCGTGGCTTCCCATGTGTACATGATGGGGGCTTCCACTTCGGCTATTTTCTTTCCCGACTCTAACTCCCAGACGATTCCTTTGCCAATTTTATCGGCGGTGGCGAGGTACTTCCCATCGGCACTGAATTCCACGCAGAAGAGCATGCTCCCGTAACCCTGTGGGGTTTTTTCTGCATGCCCTTTCAGTTCGTGAATTTTTTTACCTTGGGCGTCCCACACTCGGCAGATCATCTCATCACCCACCGAGGCAATCTGTTTTCCATTCGGAGAAGTGCGGATCGATCGCACGCGGGGAGCATGCACCTCTTCGGATTTTATGGTTTGGTTGGTTTTCAGATCGTACCAAGATAATTTCCCGTCGTAACCGCCACTCACGAGGATTTCTTCGTTCAGAAGGGCCACTCCCGTGACCCAAGCTCCGTGAGTGAATAATTCCTTGGGTTCCGGTTTCTCCGAGGTCAGATCCACACTGTAAACTTTGAAGTCACTGCTCCCAAGATACGCGATCTTCTTTTTGGGATTTAATGCAATCGAGGTGACGATTCCTTTGGTGGAGAAATCGCGGACTTGTCGGAGTTTTTCGGGATTCGCTGGCATAAAGTTAAAGGTGTTAGTAGGTTGGTAGGTCGGCGGGTAGGTTATGATAACGGAACATAACCTTTCCCTCAGTTTAACCAAGTTTTTCCCTCAAGGCAAGCATTTCTTCCCGAGGAGTTTGTTGGAAATTCACCGATCGATTCCCTTCTTGAAAAGTTTGTTTGAAAATGACCTATCTG
>CAZFDX010000888.1:0-1815 GCA_964518325.1 uncultured Alcaligenaceae bacterium
ATTTTGTTTACCGGTTCGCTGGGAATCGTGGCGGTGCCGCAATTGGAAAAATCGATGGCCCCGCGAGGCTTGGTCCAAGCGGCCGGTCGGAACTTCACCGATCGGGAATGCCGTGTGCTGGCGCTCGGTTGGCTTCATCCCAGTGCCGTGTTCTATGTGCAAAGAGAAATTGCCCGTTACGAAAACCTTGATGAGACCGTTAAGTATTTCACCTTACCGCAAGAAACGTATTTGTTTATACCGGCCCCGTTTCTCGCCGAGTTTCAGAGCAAGGCCCCCCAAACGCAAGAATTAGCTCGGCGGTATGACTTTTACACGCGGCGAGAAATCGTGCTGGTGTGGAACGGGGTTTCGGCTCCAGATTAGAAGTGTTTGAATCGGGTCATAAAGTCCTTTCCGAGCTTTTTTTTCAGACAAGATCGAAGAAACTCGTTTAAGCCGTTGACTCCATTCGTAAGAGTCGTAACATCCTTGAAAAAGATGGGACTCTTCCCTCCTAAAATTCCTCTTTTTCATGGAGCCATCGACCTATGAATGGATCGGGTGATAAAAAACTGTTTTGGGCCTGCTTCACAGCCCTGATCGCAACGGCATTCGGCTTTATTGTCCGTGCCATGATTATGGACGATTGGAAAAATCAATTTGGTCTGACCGAAACCCAGAAGGGAGAAATTTTTGGGGTCGGTTTGTGGCCTTTTGCTATTTCGATCGTGATTTTCTCGCTGATTATCGATAAGATCGGCTACGGAAAGGCGATGGTCTTTGCTTTCTTCTGTCACGTCATTTCAATGGTGGTAACGATCGCAACCCCCTCGATTGCCAACGTCGAAGCGGCCACTACCCCCGAAGCCAAAGCGTCCGCCAGTAAATTGGCCTTCTGGATGCTCTACATTGGGAACTTTATCGTTGCGTTGGGGAACGGGACGGTTGAAGCTGTGATTAACCCCGTTGTGGCCACGATGTTCAACCGCGAAAAAACCAAGTGGCTCAACATTCTCCATGCCGGTTGGCCCGGAGGCTTGGTCCTCGGCGGGATTTTAGCTTTGTCCATGGGAAGCGAGACCGACTGGCGTTGGAAAGTGGGTCTGTTGGCCATTCCCGTTTTGGGTTACGGCCTTGTGATGTTGACCTGTAAATTCCCTGTGAACGAACGGGTCAGCGCCGGTGTTTCTTACAAAGATATGCTCAAGGAAATCGGCTTCTTGGGTGCGTTGGTTGTGTTGTTCTTGATTCTCTCGCAACTGGCGACCGTGGCTCAATCGGCTGGCTTGTTGTTCGTCGATAGCAATCCTGCCGAACCATTCTGGAACAAAGAAGTCGCGAATGTGTCCGTGATTGGTTCTATCTCTCAGAAAGATTTTGTCATCTACATCGTGGTGGCGGTTTTGGCCTTGGTCTACGGGATCATCACCATGTCGTTGGGCCGAATTTTGTTCTTCTTCCTGTTGTGCATTATGATGCCGCTTGCCATCACCGAACTGGGGACCGATAGCTGGATCACCTCGCTGATGGAACCCGAAATGAAGAAGCTCAATCTGAACCCCGGCCTGATTCTCGTTTACACCTCGTTCATCATGATGGTGTTGCGATTTTTCGCCGGCCCCATTGTCCACGCCATTAGCCCCTTGGGTTTGTTGGCCGTGAGTTCGGCCTTGGCGATTGCCGGCTTGTTTAGCCTCTCTTACGCCACGGGTGTGGTGATTCTTTTGGCCGCTACCCTTTATGGTTTCGGTAAAACCTTCTTCTGGCCGACCATGCTGGGGGTCGTTGCCGAACGATTCCCCAAGGGGGGGGCCATGACGCTCAATACTATCT
>CAZFDX010000889.1:0-2800 GCA_964518325.1 uncultured Alcaligenaceae bacterium
TTGGCATTTAATCTCGTGTGGATGTGTGTTTTTGGTCTGGTAAGTCTGACCCGGAGATATTAAAGGGGGAGGTCGTCGGCAGCGTCCGATGTGCAGAATAGCCAGGGTGAACCTGGTCCCCCTAAGTTCTGGAACGCACCGAGCCCCCCCCACACGGTACCGACCAACCCCAACAGCGGACCGGCCGAACCAATCACGGCCAAATCCACGTTGGTTTTATTCTTGGCTTCGCGGATGCTATCGAGCATGTTCAGCGAGGCTTCTCGGGCATCTTCCAAACCGTACTGCAAACGGGACATCCCCGCAGTGAGAACTCGGCCCAAAGCCGAGGAATCCCCGCGAGCCATGTCGAAGGCTTCCTTGAACTTACGTTTATTCACCGTGTCCGTAAATTCATCCACAAATCCAGCAGGGATCGAGTTGGATAATCGCGTATCCAAAAGCAAGATCACCACCAAGGCAATCAACGCAATCGAAACAATCCCTAACGGGATCGCAAAGAAGCCCAACGATTCCGCCACATAGAAACTTCTCTTGAAAAATCCCGAGGATTTCGGTTTCTCTTTCGCTGCTTCTTTGGCCGGTTCCTGAGCTTGTACGGGATCGCTCGTTGCGGTGAAGAAAAAACTCACCACAAGGAAGAACAGGGCAAAGATTGACCAATGCCGACGAGAATGAAGTCGCGATAACAATAACATGAGAGGATACTCTCCCGACTAAGTATTGTGGGAAACGGATTTAGGGAGATTTTGAGAACTCTTACCAAGCCCGTCAAGCATCTTTCTGAAAGAATCATTGCAATCCTAGGAATTTGTGGTATTTCCCGCCCCAAGGAGGAATTTCGTGCCTGTTATTTTGCAAACTACGGGAATGCTCTTACTCGCAAACGTCTTTATGACCTTTGCTTGGTATGCTCATCTCAAAAACCTGCAAGACAAGTCTTGGTATTTCGCTGCGATTTTTAGCTGGGGAATTGCCCTTTTCGAGTACATGATTCAGGTGCCTGCCAACCGGATTGGTCACACCCAATACAACGTCGGCCAACTCAAAATGATCCAAGAGGTCATCACTCTTTCCGTGTTTGTTCCCTTTTCGATTTGGTATCTCAAGGAACCAATTAAGTTAGACTATCTCTGGGCCGGTTTGTGTTTGTTGGGGGCCGTCTTCTTTGTGTTCCGAGCCGACCTCATGGGGGATGCTCAACCGGCTGTTGCTCCCCCCCCCCACTAACCCGAGCTTACGGTTCGCCACCTCCTTCCCAAAGTTTTTTCCACGCGAAGAGGGCTTGGCACAATTTTGACCAACCGTTGTTCATCATTTCCCCCCCGTTCTTCGCCTCCAATTTTCCCTGATTTGATCCCCTCAAATTCTTTCCTGATTTGATCCCCTCAAATTTCCCCCTCGCTTGTTCACCTCCAATTTTCCCTCAATTTTTCCCAAAATCTTTTGACTGCTCGAAATCGGATCGTAACGTCAGATGCTTTCAATCTCAGATTTCCTTGGAGGAATCAACATGTTTTGGCTCATCACCCTTCTCTTGACTCCGTTCCTACAGCCCCCTAAGAACTCGGAGTTTGTTGTTGCAGGGCCTTCTCATCAGGGAGAAGAAATCACCTGCGATCTGCCCCTTGCGGAGCATTTGAAAAACTTGGCTGGCATCGATGGACTAGGGCTTTGTGTGTTTACCTCGTTGGAACTGGCTGCCCGTTGGCAGAACGAAACCAAGCTCTTCGGCCTGCGGGATTACATGACCCAACTCAATGGCGGGGGTTGGCCCGAACGGGTCGAAGAAATTCTGGCCCGTTACACCCGCGAGAAAAATCTTCCGCCGGTCGAGTTTGTGCAACACACGGGAGGCGATATCGAATTTTTGCAACGGGCTTTACAAACGGGGCGTTATCCGTGTGTCACTTATGACGGCCGCGATGGTCAGTTTTACAAAGGACGCATTGCCCACATGGTGAATCTCGCTCATCTCAGTGCCGAATGGGCCGTGATTCAAGATAACAATCATCCCCAAAAATGGCTCTGGATGAAACCGGCCGATTTTCTGGCTCGTTGGCGGGGTACGGGCGGCGGTTGGGCGATCGTCTTACTCAAGCCGGGTCCTCCACCCATTCCGGTCAATCTTCCCGCCTCCTTAGTCACCAACCTTTCTCCCGTCGCTGCGTCCCCTATTCTCGCCCCCCCCAAAACGAATGCTTCTCCCGCGGCCGAGATTCTGGAATGCGATAATTTTGGTCTGGGCATCAAGTATCTGAAAGGTTCCTCTCAGTATCGTTTGAATGGGCAGATCGTCACACGGGAAGAGGCGCTACGCTCTTTGGGGAATGTTCCCGATGATCGCGAACGACTGCGTCTCACTTTGGTGGGCAACGAGGAGTTTCAGAAAAAGGTTTGGCGAGAACTTACGCAACACCCCAGCTGGCCCCAACTCGAACGAGGGCTTTTGGTGCAGACCTACCCAGAAAATCACTGGGCCATCACCGGTGTCGGCTTGCGGAAGGGAATCACCTTACAAAGGCCTGCCAATCGCGAAGGGAAAGGAGCGGTGCTATTTCGTATCGAGAATTATCAGGAACCGAACGCGGTGATTACAGCGATTCGCAAGGCCGATCCGAACTACCAACCCGAGCGAGACCCCGACCCGACTCGTCCCCGCCCGCCGGTCGCTCCCACTCCGAACGATCCCGAAAATCAACCTTCGTCACCGGTCCCTTCCCCGACATGGGGCCAAGCATTTTGGGCTTTAGCTGGTTGTGCTTTGGCCCTTTTCATTCACCATTTCAAAGAGAGGACA
>CAZFDX010000890.1:0-2431 GCA_964518325.1 uncultured Alcaligenaceae bacterium
TAGTGCACCTCCCCCCCCCCTGCAATGCCGTCAGGTTGGCCAATATCACGCGGGCCTCATCGAACTTACGAAAATTCTCCCCCCCCAACACCTCGGTGCTGTACCGTTCCTGAAAATCGGCTTTCGAGCTGGCCACCAACGCGGACCAACTATTCATAGCCTCCACATCGTGCCGAGCGAAACTCAAAAGTTCCGCCACCTGATTCTTCAGAAACTCGACACTGTTTCGCACCACCCTTTTGCGAGCCAATTCGGGTTGACTGGCAAAAACCAACAGTTGATTCAGAATCGCGACGCGATACCGACCTGCCTTTGCAACGGGGTCGGCCAACTCCTCGGGGGTCAAATGGGGAACAGCTAAGACCGGTGGACTGGTGGTCGAAACCTGAGGGCCACCAGTCGAAACCTGTTGGATCACCCGAGGATAAACCTCATTCCGGAAATGCTCGCAGAGGGAACTCGCTTGCGATTCTCGCATTTTGGTTAGAACGACCAAGCACGGTTTTCCCGCCCGAACGAGCAATTCGAGAAATTCGGTAGGAACCCGATCGTTGTACCGTTCATCAGAAGCGACATAAACAATCAGGTCCGCCAGACCGGCCACTTCGACCAACCGAGAAACGTAATTTCCTGCCGCCCAAGTCGTCATATCGGGGCAATCCCAAATTACGACCTCGCCAAGGGGATTTTCCGGAGCATCGTAAACACGTCGAACTTTGTAAACATCTTCATCGAAATTGCTGGGTTCATCTCGATCGAGCCGACGTAACGGCCCCAGAAAGCCAATATGCCCCGTCCACGAAATCGAGTCGTTGCCGGTCACATAAGCAGTGGGGTGTCGAGTGTAACCCGCTTGGGGATTGGCTTCGGCCACATTTTTCCCGACGAGGAAATTAACGATGGTGCTTTTTCCTGCACCGGCCCCCCCCACTACGGCAATATGTAATGGTGTGGGCTTTTCCCCATCTAAAAAAGGCCCCACAACATTGCGAACCAATGCTGCGCTCAGGCGAGTGGTTGCCACGGCCGATGCCCGTTGCGGATCATTGCGAAGGTGAGTCTCGAACCAATCAAGGTCTTCCGATAATCGACCCACCACGAAACGATGTTCCACATCGTTCATAAGGGTTCTCTCCGTAATGGTGTTATCATCTTACTTTACGGAAGATCAACCGACGAAAGAATTTCACGAAACGCCGACCGCAAGCCGCACCCCCATCAGCAAGTTATGAGTAATACGAAGTTTGGGTAAACCCTAAGGCGGGTCCATCTCGTGATGAGGCAGATAATGTTGTTTTTGCACCAGATACCCTGCGCTTTAGAGCGAATTCGATCTTGGTATACAACTCAGAAAACAGGGCTGATTGGCGGCTTAGAAAACCCGACGAGGTGAAAAAGTACCAAGACCTTCGGGCGAAGTCCCCCTCGGCGGAAGAGAAGAAGTAGTCAGGATATTCCTCCTCAAAAATACATTGACACCCGCGAGAACAAATCGCTTTTAATTGGATGTCTAGCACAAGTCGCAAAGCACAAGATGCTCAGTCGTTTTTTTTGCTTGACAGGCATTCAAAATCATGAGAAAATCAGACAAGCATCATCATATATTGTTGCGTGAAGGGTGGGATCGGATTTGGTGGGGGCCGATCTTGGCATCACTTCTTGGATGTCTTCGTCGCAAGAGAATGAATCGTGAGAGGCCCATTCTTATTCAATCGGACGTGTATTGGTATCACGAGGTGACTGGATTAATCTTTCATCCTTTCCAGACTCGAGGAGTCGTAGTTATGTGTCGCAGAATTCGTTTTCAAGTGCGACTGGGTTTTACCCTGATCGAGCTACTAGTCGTCATCGCTATCATTGCTATTCTCATTGGTCTGTTGCTACCAGCCGTGCAAAAGGTTCGTCAAGCGGCCGCTCGGTCAACCTGTGCAAACAATCTCAAGCAATTGGGCATAGCGACTCACGCACTCAACGACGCCCAGAACACCTTACCGCCCATGTCGGCACCTTGTGCCGATCCCGCCTATTCTGGTTGCTATACTCCCAACACCTCGCCATTCGGCGCACACAACTACACCCTATTCCATTTTCTGCTACCTTACATTGAACAGGACAACATTTATCGTCTGCTGAGTCCTGCGGGTTATGCAGGAGGCCAATATAACAGGGTCGTGAAAACCTTCCTTTGTCCTTCCGATCCATCCATTGCCAACGGCATGAACACAACGCAGAATGGCGGCGCGATGTATTGGGCGGCCAGTTGCTACGGGGGTAACAACTACGTTTTCGGAGATCCTCCCAGCAACCGGACTTTCACACTGGGCGAAAAAAATATGGTCTCCAGCGTGCCGGATGGTTTGTCCCAAACCGGGTTCTATGCGGAATTGTACGGTACCTGCGGCAACAGTGGAAACCTACACGGCAGCAGCAC
>CAZFDX010000891.1:0-4201 GCA_964518325.1 uncultured Alcaligenaceae bacterium
GGGCTATTCTTGGAGTGAATGCGTATGAGACGGCCAGCACGCATCCCCGTAACCCCGGATTTTTCCATTATGGCATTCATGCTGTGGAAATGATCTATGCGCTCATGGGGCCGGGCTGTGAAACCGTGAGCTGTTTAACGGTGGACAAAACCGATGTGGCAACGGGCCAATGGAAGCAGGGACGGTTAGCTACCATCCGTGGGAATCGCTCGGGGCCTGGTTCGTTTGGCGTGGTGGTTTACGCAGAAAAAGGCATTCGACATATTCCGGTGGGGACCAAGTTTATTTATCGCGAACTGCTCAAAAAGGTTGTCGAAACCTTTGAGAAAAAGAAGGCCCCCGTACCTATCGAAGAAACCATCGAGTTGATTGGATTTATTGAAGCCGCCCTTAAAAGTTCGCAAAATCATGGCATTCCCCAAAAGGTGGGGTAAAGCGTATTCCGGTCATCGTTAAGGGATACCTTTCAAAAGATAATTCACCTTCAAGAGTTTCCCCCCCCCCACATTGGGGGGGAAATTCAACCCTCGTTGCGATCGTTCTTCTAACGCTTGATCGATTTGGGGATAGGGCCGGTTGCATATTCATGATCTACGGGTTCATAGGCGATCTCTAAATGAGGGGTCTCGATTAAACGTCCTTCGTGCAGTGACTTCATCACAGCATCAAGGATTCCAGAAGTGAGCAAGGTTCTCTCGGCAGGAATCGGGCTTTTTTGTTCTCGGATGGTTTTTTCAAAGGCTTTTACGAAGTAACCAAAATGAGCAAAGGGGTCGGGTTGTTGCAGATAAAATTGTGTCTTTACAATTTCTTTTTTATCCTTCTGTTGCCCTGCAAAGTAGAAGGAACCCCCATCGCTTTCGTAAACCCAACCGTTGAGCATTCCTAACGCGGCTTTGAATCCATCGCGATACTCAATCAACCAAATGGAAGCATCGGGGGTCTTGGCGCAAATCTCTTTGTAATCGCCGCGAGCATGATAACCCACCATCCCCAAAGTGGCTTCCAATAATTCTTGGGAAAATCGGCCTGCCTCCATTGCGGTCCACATTTCTTTCCCTTTAAGTGCCTGCACACTTCGGACCCCTTTTTCCCCCCCCTTGCGACGTTCCACCATACATTGTAATCCCTCGAGTGCATGGAACCCATAACCTTCGGGGGGGCCATAACCCAACATGAAGGCACCGCGTAACTCACAGCCCATCGGAAGTTGCAGATCGGGCTTGCGCCATGTGAGGGGAATGGTCGAACCCGCTAGCAGCGGGGCACGATATTTCTTCGCCAAGTCATACATGGCCTTGGCATCCTCCCACTGCGGCCCAAAGTGCTTATCGTGGAGAACGGGCACGGCTTTTTTGGCTTTTTCAAAGGTGGCGAACACTTCGTCGAAGAATCTTTTTCGCGGATACAGAATCTGACCGATTTTATTCTTGGGGTATTGGCCATGCTCTCCGATGCAGAGCACTCCCTCGACCGCCAACTCGTTTTTGCCATGAGTGAGGGCATCGGCAATCGTCTCACTCAAACGGAACGAGTATTTTTTGGCCAAGGTACGGGCCATATCGTCCTTCGGGTACTGATCGCAATAAAGCGAAACCAATTCTAGCTCATAAAGGTCTTTTCTATCGTACATCGGCCCTTCGAGTATTTTTCCAATAATCACATCGGCATGAGAATGTCGGCGATACTCGGTGACAATACCAGCTACAGGAATTCGCTTTGGCATGATTGACCTTTCTAAGAGGATGAGCAGGGGTGAGAGTAACGATTATAGAGATTATGCAGTGCTTGTGGTATCAATACAATCGATTCATTCTGTTTCATTCGGAAAAGCTCGTTCAAAGCATTTATTGGCTACGATGGGGATAACTGGAAGGAACTCGGGGGCTTTCTCAATATCAAGAGCAAAAGTGAGAGGGGGTTTTCTAGGGTGATTTCCGATGGTAGAGGTAAGCCGCAGGAGTGCGGTGAAACCTGTTCAGGAAGAACCTTATGAAAAATCTGCTTGCTGCTCTGATCCTTGTCGTCAACTTTGTACCTGCGTTTGCTGCGGAAAAACGTTCTCAACCGGTGTTACCAGGTGAGGCGAAACCGATGCCTCAATCTTATGCGGCTCCTGCTCCTGTGGCACCGAGTGCCACCTCGCATAGTGCCCCGATTCAACAAGTGATACGCGCCCAAGATGTGGTTGCTGCTCCTGCTTCGCCCCCCCCCGCACCGATGCCCGTCATCAGCGGCACCACGGCCGGTTGTTCGAGTTGCTCGAATAGCCGAGCGATCAGCACCGTGTTTTCCTCGGGAACTCCCATGAGTTCTACCGGACATGGATGGTTTGGCGCGAACCTTCGTGAGGCTTATTTACAACACATCTGTGCGCCCAATGGTTGTGCCCGACCTATCGGATGTGGGAATTTCTGGACAACGAAGAAATTCATTTTCGGAAGTTGCCGACAGTTTTTCGGAACCTCAGAATCTGTGGATGGGCACCATCGCGGATCGTTCATTCGATAGTGCCTGAGAGGGTATCGTTCATTCGATACATTGGCATTTCTTTCGCTTCCCGAAGGAAGGCATAACGCTTATTGATTTCGGTAGGTGGATTTCATCTGGAGGGAAGAATTTCAACCAAAGGTTGCGGAGCATAGCCAATAGCCCGATACAAACGAAACTGGGCCCGATTGTAGTCTGCCACGGAGGCCATGTAGTCATCGTTAGCTTGGGCCAAGGCTTGGACGGCTGCCACGGCCTCTGCGGGTCGAACAATCAAGGTCAAAAAATTCCCCACCCGACGGGTTTGGCTGAGACCGGCCATATTCTTTTTGTAGGAATCGGCTGCTTCGAGCAGTGCAGGGCCAGCTTCTTTCAAGCGTTCTGCAGCGGCATTGGCATCAGCAAAGGCCTTCACCACTTCGGAGGCAATTCGATCTTGTAACCGATACAGTTCCAACGTGGCCGAGTCGAGTTCGGCTTTTCGCTCCAAGATGTTGGCACGGTTCCCAAATCCGAGGTTCCGAAATTCCCAAACCAGTTGCGCATCGTAATCAAGACGGGGGCTATAACTTCCCAAGCGATTTCCGGCACCTCCCCCGAACGTCCCGAATCCGAGTGTTCCGCTCGGATTGGTCGAGACACTTCGGACCAGAAGGCTCGGAATCAACGGACGGAGTTTCTCTTGACGCAGCCGTTCTAAATTCGCTTTCACCACTGCACGATGGGCTTCGAGTTCGGGGCGATTCAACAATGCTTGAACGACTAAATCATCAACGGTATATTTCGAGTCGATCAAAGGGACCGTCAGAGCAGGGGGTTCCGTCGGCTCGATAATCACCGCAGGATCAAGGCGAAGTAAACGAGCTAACTCAGCGCTCGCATTTCGCCAACGCGCTTTGGCGGTGGCTGCTGCCTGTTTGCGTCGGGCTAATTCCACACGCGCTCGGGTAGCTTCCACAGGGGGCGCTAAACCTTCTGCCAATAATTCGGTTTTCCGAACGAGTTCCTCTGCCTCGGCCACAATCATCAAAGCCCCTGCATATTCCCCCCGAGCTTGTTGCACGGCAAAGTAGGCCTCGGCAACACCTAAAGCCACGTCGTTTCCAAAGGCCCGCGCGATAGCCTCTCGGGCTTTTAAGTCTTGTTTCGCTGCCAACGGAGCAAAAATCGAATCACTGACCGAAACGCTGAGATTCGCTCCCGCGCCGACCATCGCAGAGGTCCGATTCGCCCGAAGAATGACCCCTTCAAAGTTTTGGACACTCCCTTCATGATGGAAGTAATCGCCCCCAACATGCACAGTTGGTAACCAAACCGCTTTCGATTTTTCGTATTGGGCTAGGCCAACTTCGACCTGTTTCGCAGCAAGTTGCACATCAATCGGTCTCACACCGGCTAAGTGCATCGCTGTTGCCAAATTGATGGGGTACACCCGTTGCCCCTCTGCCGGACGAGGTGGCGGAGCCGGAAGCGGATCCCCCACTTGAATCGGGGCCGAATATCGGGTTTGTGCAATGAGGGGGGGGGCATACAGGGCACCCAGCGTCAATATCGCGAGCAGCAATCGCATCCAAAAACCCTCCCAGATTCATCATCGGCGAGAATCTGGTGAAAAATTAAGGGATTTTTTGCCTGTAACGATTTTAATGCGTGAAATCGTCCTAAAATCGATCCCCCTGTTGCGAATCGATCAAGTCGAAGGGTTGAGGGC
>CAZFDX010000892.1:0-6714 GCA_964518325.1 uncultured Alcaligenaceae bacterium
CATCTTCAATCTGCCCTCTCTGGACTTTTCCTACTCAATAATCTTCACACTCGAAATTCCTCTCTCTCGAAATTCTTGCATCTTGCAATAGTCCTAACTCCCTGAATCGAGAGAGGAGGTTTATTTACCCGAGGCTAACCAAGTGCGAACATCGCGATCCAAATCTTCGACCTTCCATTCCAAAGCGGTCATCACCGACATGAGTGTTGGGTTGGGATTTTCTTCACTGGGTCGAAGACCGCTGAGGAGTTTCTCAAAAATCTCGTCCTTGGGTCCAAAAACCAGATACTCCATAAAGGCAGCACCTGCGGCATCTCCCTCGGGCTTACCCGGTTCTTTCCACGCCCATTCAATACGCGGCTCGGTTTTGGCTCCTTTGGGGGGAGCGGGTAAAAGAAGTTTGCGTTGTTTGGCTCGTTCTGCTTCCATCCCTTTCACTTTGGCCCGCATAAGCACGGCCGAGCCGTAACCTTCCTTCATCCATTGCGGCAGATTGATTTTGCTGGCCTTCTTTTCAAGCCAGAACTTGGCCAATTCGGCCCCTGCTAAAATCTCCCAATTGGGCATTTTTTCGCCAATCGCGGGGGCAACCACCACATGAGGTTTTTGCCCTTCAATCATTGTGGAAGCCTGTTCGCTCTTTTCGGGGCGACGTTCTTGAAAGCGTCGAATAAAGGAGCCGTAAATATCCAAGTCGGGCAGTAAGAAGACAACGATTTTGGGTTCCTCTTTATCCGTCTTTTCCAGCTTCAACTTACTGGTGGCCATCGTCGAGACGGTTTGCAAAGTATCAGCAACAATCTTGGCTCGCGCTTCGGGGAGTGTCGAAACGAGCAAGAAATCTTTCCGATCGGTGATATTGGCCGATTTGAGGTCGAGTTTCTTCACAACATCTTCAGCAAATGCTTGGGCCTTGTTCGAGTCCTGAGCCGAGCAAAGAGGGGTCAACCCCGTGAGCGCGAGCAGACAAATTGCGAAAAGAGGGTATTTCATGGAAGGTTCCCTTAGAAGGTTAGCGAGATTGCAACGGGACATACGAAATTATAAGATGCCCCCCAATCGAGTACAACGGAGAGAACCCGACTTTACACAATCCCCAAATTTCCCAAAGGACCACTTCCGAAGAATTATTTTCACTTGACCCCAAATTTCGTGAAGGTTATCGCGAAGCCAATTCTACATAGGGGGAAAGATCGTCGGGATGAGAATTGTGTTTGCGATGTGCGTTGTTTTATATTCGACGCAGATTCTCTACACACAAGAAGGGCCACCGGCTCGACTTGGCCCCCCCCGAGACGAGTTCCCCGTTTTACCACCTGTACCCGGAGAATTTGAGGACCCGTTTTCTCGGCCCCCGCGAAGACCCTTAGACCCGCTGCGGCCAGAGCGTCCCGAGCGGGGCCAACCCAATCGCCCTTCGCCTTTGATGGTGCTGAACGGAGCATTTGATTCCACGGCACCGCTTGGGGTGAATCGCCCCATTCCGTTTTGGGCTACCTTGAGTTGGGAACCCAAACAAAATCTTGAAGCAGGCAACGGCACAGGGTTAGGCTTACTTCGGGGAAATACCACTTTCCGAGGACCATTGCACGAAGACGATGTTAACTTTTTACTCGCAGGGGTCTCGGTTCGGGCCTTATTTTTGAATGGCGATGCCCGATTTTCCCAGACCAATCAGCCCCCCCCCGACCTCGTTTGGGAACCGGCCGCGAGTCTGTTCTATCAACGAAAATTTGAAAATGGTTGGCAAGGTGGATTGGTCCTCACCGTGAGTTCCCCCAGCGATAAACCTTTTAACAATTGGGATACCGTTGTTCCAGGAATCAATGCTTTTGTGGTCGTTCCCCGAGAACGCGATAGTTGGCTTTTCTCGGTCGCGTGGTTTCCAACGGGAGAAATTCGTTACCCCATTCCGGGTATTGCCTACATTTGGATGCCCTCTCAGTATCTCACGATGATTATTGGGATTCCCTTTGCGGTGACTTGGCGCCCTTACGACGAAGTTCGTCTCGATTTCACTTATGTCCCCCTCCGAAGGGTCCGCAGTCAATTTTCTTGGGAAGTGGTTCCTTCGACTACCTTGTTCGCAGGGTTTGAGTGGACCAATGAAGCCTATTTCTTGGATGACCGGATCGATCGCAAGGATCAAATGTTTGTCTTTGAAAAGCGTTTTTATGGGGGGATTCGTTGGGGAATCACCGATCGTTGGCAAGCGGAAATTATCGGCGGCTATGTCTTCGATCGATTATTGTTCACAGGTCGAAATTATACCGATCGCAAAGGGAACCGTATTGAAGTGGCTCCCGGTCCTATGATCTCGGGTCGATTGATGTGGTTATTCTAATCACCTGTCGATCTATCGGGGGATTCTCAATACAAGTCGATGACGTTGATTGTTCTCAAAATCATTCGATTGATGTGGTGATTCTGAGAACAAAAAGAAATCTCTTGAACAATTCACCTTCACGAATGGCCGAATCGGGGTATATCAAAATGCAATCATTTTCTCTCCCGAATGGTTTGGTGCGGAATGTCAGCAGCAGAGCAACAACAACGAGCCGGCGCATGGCGTGTCTGTGCGTTACTTCTGTTGGCAACAACACTCAATTACATGGATCGGATGACCTTAAACCAAATGGCATCCGAAATCAAACTCTCGTTTCAATTGAACAATAAAGATTACGGGATGCTGGAAGGGGGGTTTTCGTTATCGTTCGCCCTTGGGGGCTTGTTCGCGGGTTTTATCGTCGATCGATTCAATGTGCGCTGGGTTTACGCTCTTGCCGTATTGGGCTGGTCCGCTGCGGGGTTTGCCACCGGCTTTGCCACCGGCTTTGCCACCTTGTTGATGTGTCGCTGTCTGCTTGGTTTTTTCGAGGCTTGGAATTGGCCCTGTGGGATTCAAACGGTTCGACGTGTGCTGCCCCCAGAAAAGCGAAGTTTGGGGAACGGGCTTTTTCAAAGTGGCACGGCACTGGGAGCGATTATCACTCCGTTCATCGTCTTGGGGTGTTTGTATTATTTTGATCCCGAGGGAACTTGGCGACAACCGTTATCTTTGGTGGTAGGTGGGCTGGGAAGTACCGAAATTCCTGCCCCCCCCCACGTTTGGCGTTGGCCTTTTCGGATCGTGGGTTTGATTGGGCTGGTTTGGATTTTTTTCTGGTTGGTGTTATTGAAACCCGAGCAATTGGCCCCTTCGACCGAAGTGCAACACAATCCACAACCTTTCTCCCACGTCCTGAAAGATCGACGATTTTGGCTGATGGCCTTGATGATTTTGGCGGTCAATACCCCTTGGCATTCGTTCCGTGTTTGGATGCCGCTTTACCTTCGTGAGGAGCTTGGCTACTCGCCGGAGAGCATGAACCTTTTCTCCTCGTTGTACTACCTCTTTGCCGATGTCGGCTCGATTAGCATGGGGCTACTCACTCTCCGACTGGTGCGACGGGGTCTGCCGATCCATCGTGCCCGAATGACCGTCTTCGGTCTGTGCATGGGATTGCTTTGGCTCACGGTTGTGGCCACGCAACTGGAAAAAGGCCCCATTCTTTTGGTGTGTCTGTTACTGGTCGGCTTTGCCGCCCTTGGGTTATTCCCGACCTACTTTGCACTCAGCCAAGAAATCTCGGCGAAGCATCAAGGAAAAGTGACCGGCACACTAGGAGCAATGAATGCCATTTATCTGGCATTTCTGTTTCCTTCCCAAGGCGTGATTACCGATTTATTTGGAACGTATCGATATGGTTTAGCCTTGAGTGGTTTATTGCCAACGGTGGCATTTTTTGCCATCAGTTTGTTTTGGAATCGGAAGTAAAAAAAAAGAACTCTGTCTTTCCCAATCCTTCAGGAAAGACAGAGTTCGTATGTGGCGACGAAGAGCCTACTCCTACTTAGGGGCTTACAGGTCTTCGCGTTTTTCCTCGGCCGAGTTGCGGATGCGTTCGGCCAAAAGAGCCACATCGAATGGCTTCTTAAAGACGTCGCTGAAACCCACTTCTTTTAATTTTTCGGTGTAGGCATCATCTTCGGCGGCCAGCCCCACGATAAACGTGTTTTCATAGGCAGGGTTTTTCCGAAGGTTCGCAGTGATTTGAATGGCTTCGGTTCGTCCTAAGGCCAGATCGATGACGATCGTATCTGGGTGGAACGATTCGGCCATGATGCCGGCTTCAAATCCACTTTGAGCCACTTCGTACTTGAAATCTTCCGATTCGGGAAGAAGTTCTTTCAATCGTTCGAGGAAGACACGTTCTGCCCCAATCACAAGGAGCTTGTGCCATTCTTCTTCTTCAAGGTCTCCCAGCGGCATACCGTGTTCTTTCAAGAACTTGATCAGTTGCTCGCGAGGAATGCGTCGGTCTTGACTTCCAGGGATGCGATAACCACGTAATCGCCCCGAGTCAAACCATTTGGAAACCGTTCGAGGTGCCACTTTGCAAATTTTGGCTACCTGTCCGGTCGTAAACACCTTCTTCATTGTCATAGGCCAGGGACTCCAGGCTCTGTCGTCATTGGCCCCGTCGTGTTTCTTCCACCTCTCCGCCGAAAGGCTCGAAACAAGAATCCCTTGAAATGGTGATACAACCAAATGCCACACTATTTGATCGCTATCGTTCCAAGGGTCACTACACCGGGGGCACTGGAATATGGAGGAATGCGGGATCACCGCTCCGGGGGTTCCTCCGTCCTGTCAAGCTAAAAATCCTAATTGTGAAATTATCGACCTTCGTTCATCGTCAATTCAATCAATCGTGACAGTTCGACGAAACTTTAGGATCGATTCCTTCTGTTTGAATTCTCAACTCGGGTGAGTCAGTGCAGTGTTGCCATCCTTTGCAAACACACCGATTCACCAAATCATGCCAATTTATTCGTTTAGAATCCCTTCTCAATACAGGGATAAACCGCGAAAGTGACATAAACCTGACCACCGAATTCCGGTTGATCGCTCTGGGTAAATTAGCTGAATTTTATCGGCTACTATCATTCTAATCTTTCGGACAAGGGGGCTTCAAAAAATGTAATTATTACATGATTTATCTTGCCCCATTTAACTATTTCATCGAATTTATAGCGCCATGAAATGTGGAACCGAATCGCTCACCTTCATTCTTTTTGGAAAATGGAGAAAATAAATATGTGATTTTCTGCGAGATTTTTCTTGAAAAAAATTACACGATTCCCTCTAAAGCGAATCCTTTGTGATGATTATCGATTTTTCTTTAAACACTTATTGTTTAATCCTCCGTATCAATCGAACGATCTCACCGAACACCAGCACACTGGCCGTGGCAACGAAGATCAAACACCATTCAATCAATCCCAACGGCTGAGTTTGGAAGATCGAACCACCAAACGTCACAATCAAGAATTGACCCACGATAATCAGGAACATAATCATCAAGAACGTGGGATTGGATAGGACCCCCTTTACTCCCGATTGGTCGGGGGTAAGCGATCGGCAATTGATCGCATTCCAAACTTGGAATATGACGTAAACCGTGAAGAAGATCGAGGCCTGATACATTGTCAATTCTGGGAACTCTTTCGATTTCGGTGACTCCGCCCCTGCCGAGGGATGCTCGAACCAACCCAAATTTTCCATACCGAGCAACAACCCGAGCATGACAATCACATAAAACCCTGCTGTGGATAAAATGGTGATGAACATGGATCGGGTAACAATGCTTTCATCGCGTCGCTTGGGTTTTGCTCTCATCAATCCCGCCCTTGGGGGTTCGGAACACAAAGCAATCGCGGCAAAGGTATCCATAATCACGTTAATCCACAGCAACTGCAACACGGTGAAGGGGGGCTTCACCCCGAAGAAGGGGCCAAGAAACGCAATCGCCAAGGCCGAGACGTTAATGGTTAATTGGAATTGAATGAACCGTTGGATATTCTCGTACAAAGCCCGTCCCCAGTGTACGGCCTTGACAATCGTCGAGAAGGCATCATCCAACAGAACGATCTTGCTTGCTTCTTTAGCAACTTCGGTTCCTGCAATCCCCATGGCCAAGCCGACATCGGCTTTTTTCAGGGAGGGGGCATCGTTCGTACCATCACCCGTCATGGCCACGACATGAGATTGTTCTTGCAGAAGTTTGACCATGCGATATTTATCGAGCGGTTTGGCCCGTGCCAAAATTCGGAAATTCGGCATCATCGCTTTAAGTTCTTCATCCGACAGGGCGTTGAACTCGTCCGAGGTCAAGGCAACACATTCCGGTTTATCCAACAGACCAATCTCGCGGCCGATCGCACGGGCCGTTTCGATATTGTCGCCGGTAATCATCTTCACTTCGATTCCCGCCTCTCGACAACGAGCAATCGCCTCGGGAACATCGGGTCGAATCGGATCGCGGATCGCCACAAATCCCGTGAAGATCAGCCCCGTTTCGAGTTCTGCCACCCTTTTATGCAACGATTCTTCATCGCTTGGAAAATCGGGGGGTAACGGTTTATGGGCAAAGGCCAAGGTTCGCATCGCTTGATTCGAGGCATCCTTCAATTGAGCCGAGATTTGCTCCCGATCGGCTGCGGTTAACGGCACGACCTGCCCCGAGGAATCCAATCGCGATTCACAAAGGCTTAAGATCATCTCTGGGGCACCTTTCAGCAATACCACTCGTTGCGAACCTGCTTGAACCACGCTGGTCATGCGTTTTCGGTCCGACGAAAAATGGAGCTGGTACAGAAGAGGGGTCTTGC
>CAZFDX010000893.1:0-3185 GCA_964518325.1 uncultured Alcaligenaceae bacterium
AAAACCCTGAATTTGCTTTTCACCAAGGTGACAGATAAAGGGGTCAAAGAGCTTAGCTCCCTGAAGAATCTTGAGACGTTAGGACTAAGTGGGAATCGAATTACCGATGCCGGTATCAAAGAAATTCGGAATCTGAGTGAATTAAGGCACCTTTATTTGAATGGAACGCCTATTACTGATACAGGATTCAAAGAATTAGCGAATCTCAAAAAGCTGGAAACGATTGATGTGGGAAGCACCCGTATCAACGAAGATAGTTTGAAAGAGCTTCAAAAACAATTACCCAAATGCCAAATCATCCGATGAATTTAATGCTAACAAACGATGACGGGATTGATGCCGAAGGTTTTCGGACCCTTGTGAGTGCCTGCCGCGGGATGGGCAATCTTTTTCTGGTCGCCCCGATCGGGCCACAATCGGGGGTGAGTCATCGCGTAACAACCGGCGAACCCATCCGCATCACCGAGCTGAATCAGAACGCCTTTGCCATTCACGGCACCCCCGCCGATTGCACACGGTTGGGTTTACAGCTGCTGGTTCCGAATCTATCGTGGGTCATTTCCGGTATCAATCATGGTGGAAACCTCGGAGCAGATGTGTATTACTCCGGTACGGTTGCAGCCGTTCGAGAAGCCGTCTTACACGGTAAACCGGGGATCGCTCTTTCTCATTACAAAGTCCGTAATCGTGAGTACGACTGGAATCGGGTCGGACAATGGGCCGCCGAAGTCATTGCCGAGTTATTGGCGAAGCCTTGGGAACCCGGAACCTTTTGGAATGTGAATTTTCCCCACCTTGCACCCGATTCCCCGCCTCCTCAAAAAATCTATTGCCCCCTCGATCCTCACCCATTACCCTTAAATTTTAATCCAGAGCAAGATGGTCACCTTTATCAAAGTGATTATCACAATCGTCGGAGAAGTCACGGTCATGATGTCGATGTCTGTTTTTCAGGCAATATCTCAATTTCATTAATCAAATTGCTTTAGGCATCATCAAATTCTTTGAAATCACACTATTTCGGCTGATAATTTCCAAGGGAACGATCGATTTTTCATGACGAATTGAAAATTTTATCGGTCGTTGATAATACCTATCACAATCAATTTATTCCATTTTTTTTGCCGAATGCCTTTATTTGTCAAAATCGGTTCTATGGTTTTATTAGGAATATCTTTCCAATTGAGGATTGGTGAGTTGAGGTCATGAGACGTTCTTTGCTCCGTTCATTCGTTAATTTCCTTGCCAAGGAGGATGGTCCCACTGCGGTAGAGTGCGCCATGCTGTTGGGTATTGTGGTGGTCATCTGCCTGATCGTGGTTCATCCGGGAAGCCTTTCCTTAATCAAGGCGGGTAGCGAGCCAGTTGTGGCTACGGATGCTGAGTAATTGCTTCCACATCATTCACTCAGTCGTTTGAAAACGGAGCTTGGGGATATTCCCAAGTCACAAAGTCAATCCTGCGCTCTTTGTTTCACATCCTGACCGTTATTATTGTGATAATGGGTTGATTATTCCTTAACCTTCTTAATCTTGGGGCAGGCAAAAAGGGAACTGGTGAATGACCGGCCCAATCTCTATCAATTCATATTGAGGCATGTTTGGGATGATGAAGATATGTTGCTATTGAGTTGTCAGGGGTTAACCCGAGCTTACGATCGTGGGCCATTATTTGAAGGGGTGGACTTTGAATTATATCACGGGGAACGGGTCGGGTTTGTAGGGCCAAACGGTGCAGGGAAAACGACCCTGATGCGGATTTTGGCGGGGCAGGATCAACCCGATGCAGGAGATGTTCGGCTGCACGCAGGGGCGAGGATTATGCTTTTGGAACAGCATGCCGATTTCCCAGCAGGTCGAACCTTATTTCAAGAGGCTCGCTCGGCCTTTGCCGATTTGTTGCACGCCCAAGAGGAACTCGTGAAAGTGGCCGAAGAACTTTCGGTGGCAACCGAGCCGAATCTGCAAAAATCCTTGACGGCCCGATATGATCGACTCACCGAGCTGCTTCGTCACAACGATGCCTATACCCTCGATCATAAGGTAGAAGAGGTCCTCGGGGGCTTAGGGTTCAAACCAAGTGATTATGATCGCGAGGTCCGAACTTTCTCCGGCGGGCAACAACGCCGACTTTTGCTGGCGAAACTGCTTCTCTCGGCACCGGATATTTTTTTGCTCGATGAGCCGAGTAACCATCTGGATATCGATACCATTCGTTGGTTAGAGGATTATCTCGTGCGGCAATCGCAAGCGATGTTGATTGTCAGCCACGATCGTTACTTTCTGAACAAAGTGGTGACGAAAATTTTTGAGTTGCATAATCGCAAAATCACCTCTTACCCCGGAAATTACAAACAATATGTACGATTGCGAGAGGAACGATACCAGCAACAATTAAGGGAGTACGAAGCACAACGGGAATATATCGAAAAACAAGAGGAATACATTCGACGAGTCCACTACGGACAGTTGGCCAAACAAGCCCAATCACGGGCCAAGGCCCTAGAGAAATTGGAACGTCTGGAAGCCCCCACGAAAGTGGAATCCCCGCAAATGCATTTTGGTTCGGTGACCCGTTCTGGTGATATTGTCTTCGAGGCCGAAAATCTTGGCAAAACCTACGGGGACAAAAGATTATTCCAAGATTTAAATTTTGTGCTGCATCGCGGTAAAAGGCTTGGAATTCTTGGGCCGAACGGTTGTGGTAAAACCACCCTTTTGCGTATCCTGTTAGGTGATGAAAAACCCACCGAAGGAAGCGTCAAACGAGGGCATTTAACCGATATTGGATATTTAGACCAACATTTGAAATTGCTTGATGAAAATAAATCAGTTCTACAAGCGGTTTGGCCCGAACCCGATCCCGATTTGACCGAGCAAAAAATGCGTGATTTATTGGGTCGTTTCGGGCTTTCTGGAAAAATCATTGAACAGCCCATCAAAGAATGTAGCGGGGGCGAGAAAAGTCGAGCTGCCTTGGCCCGACTTGTGGTTCAAGGTTCAAATGTCCTAATTTTAGACGAACCGACAAACCACCTTGATATTTGGGCATGTGATGCTCTCGAAGAGGCCATCAAAGCGTTTGAAGGGACCGTGATTGTCGTGAGCCACGATCGATATTTCTTAAATTCGGTGTGCGATCTCTTACTTGTGTTTGACGGGAATCGCGTCGAGGTGGTTTATGGG
>CAZFDX010000894.1:0-10740 GCA_964518325.1 uncultured Alcaligenaceae bacterium
GATGACCATGAGCGAGAAGAGAAGAGAGGTTATCATCACGGTTCCCCTGTGCAAGCCAGATTGAGTTGGGATCGATTATTTCGATCGTTTATCCCAAAGAATTTCGACATCGTTTTTCTGTTTCGGGCCGGGCGTGCTTCGCCCTTGTGTGATATATTGTTCCATCAGCGTAGCGAGTTCCTTCACCTTGGCCGGTTCGGCCCCGTAAAGATTCTTCTTCTGGGTCGGATCACTAGGCAAATGGTACAATTCACCAGCTTCTTGGTGAGGTGTGTAGCCTCGATCTTTTTTGAACCACTCGGGTTCACCGTTTTTGCCGTTATCATCCCCACTGGGAGCAAAGAGCAAAACCCAATCCCCTTTGCGAAGAGCAAATTTGCCGGAAACACTATGGTGCACGGTCGCTTCTCGTAAGGGGGCAGCTCGTTTCTCATCGAGCAAAGCTGGTAAGATATTCACGCTATCGACCGCAGCTTGTTCAGGAAGTTTCACCTTCAAGAGGTTGGCCAAGGTCGCCATCAGATCGACTAGGCAAATGGTCTCGTCGCAAGTGGAGCCAGCGGGAATTTTGCTAGGCCAGCGGGCTATAAATGGTACCCGATGCCCCCCTTCCCAAAGATCGCGTTTTGCCCCACGGAGTGCCCCCATACTCGAATGATTGTACAACTTAATTCGATCGTAAACTCCGGGATTCACTTCGCCCGTTACTTCGGGGCCATTATCGCTGGTGAAAATAACAAGGGTATTGTCGGCAACACCGGCTTTCTTCAACGCATCGAGAACGCACCCAACATAATGATCGGTCTGCATGACGAAATCGCCATAATCGCCGACCTTGCTTTTCCCTTTGAAATCCGCCGAAGGGAGCACCGGATAATGCGGCGAAGTCAACGGCAGGTATAAGAAAAACGGCTTTTTGTCGATGGCGATTTTCTCGATATAGTCAACGGTTCGTTTTTCCAAAGCAGGGAGAACATCAACCAATTTCCAGTCGGGCACCATGACCCCGTTTATATTGAACGTTCCTTTGGCCAGCGGAGCTTTGAGCGAAGGGATCCCCACGGTTCGATTTTGATCGATGAAACAATAGGGGGGATAGTTCGGCAAATCGACTCCGTAATAATAATCGAAGCCACGGGTCGTTGGCCCCTCTGCAATCACCTGTGAAAAATCACGTTGCCCGTCGGCATTCGGTTTAGGCCAATTCCAGCCGAGATGCCATTTCCCGATACAAGCTGTGGTGTACCCCTGTTGCTTCAGCAGGGCCGGTACGGTGAGTTCTTTCTCCTTGATTAAAGGAGGGCTATAAGGACCAAGGACCGACTTTTGCAACGAGGTCCGCCACGCATAGCGCCCCGTGAGCAAAGCATAACGAGTGGGAGTACACACTGCCGAAGGAGAATGGGCATCGGTGAATCGGCGACCTTCTTTTGCAAGTCGATCGAGATTCGGCGTGGGAATTTTCGATTCCGAGTTGTAACAGCCTAAATCTCCGTAGCCGAGATCATCGGCCAGAATATAGACGATGTTCGGTTTCGTAACTTCGGCCGCCTGCAAAGGGAACCCGAAGCAACAACAACCGAAACCGAACCAAAGCAGTGAGCAGATTTTCCGCATGGTGAACTATTCCTTGGCCTTGGCCTGACGAGTCACAATCGGAACGTAACCAATTTCTAAACCCTTGGGTGGGGTCACTAACAAAGCGGGATCAAGCTCGGCAAGTTTTCCGACCGTCGGGGGAGGAAGATATTCTTTCTCTTTTGTCCAATTCTTGTGAAGTAATTCCACCCGTTTTTGCAGTGCTTCACGTTCATCGCGGCTCAAATCGGCATTTTGTAAGGCCGGCTGATCCGCAAATCGGTACCAATAATAGGTCACGATACTCCCATCCCCTAGCTTGGCTTCAAAGGGGCCTGCAGCAGGGCCGGGCTTTTTCCAGCTACTTTGAGGTTCTTCCGGAGTCACATAAGGATCGGGTTTTGCTAACCGTTTTTGCGGGAAGGTGACCTTTGCTAGCCCTGTTTCGGCAGGTACTTCTTTCGCATCGACAACAACCCATTGATCCTTCCCATTTTTCCCTTTCGTCAGTCGATAATACTCCGGCAGGGTGATTGTATTCTTTTCGACGGTGACCCGTTCTTTATTCCATTTGTAACCGTAGGTATTTTCATCCAAGGCGGTCGGGGTGGCAAACGAATTCCATGCAATGGGGGCTTTTTGGTCTCGTGGGGTATTGGGAAGATAAATCGTCCAAGTGGCGCCTCCTTTACTTTCAAAAGTTTGTACGATCGAGTTTTTGGGATCGATTTTGCCGGAAACTTCTTTCCCCCCTTGGAACCATGCCTGAACATCCTCCCAGAGTGCAGCCTTCGTATAGGCAATGATGCGATGAATCAGCGGAGCGTCTTGCTCGCCTTGAATGGGGAACAAGGTCGGGGCCACACGAGCAAAAGTGTTCCCCATCGAATCCTGACTGATGTAGGCGGGGATGTGTTGGGTCTCCATCTGCACGGCCTTATTCGGTTCCGCTGGACGAGTATCCAAAAACATACCGGCCAAATCGTTTCGTTCGAGAGTGGGCTTCGACCAAAAATAAGGCAAGAAAAAGGTGACCGGCCCCTTAAAATTTCCCGAATTGAGGAATAACGTCCAACAGTGATTGCCTGTAGGAATGTCTTTCCCCGCCGTTGTTTTCTTCGCTTCCGTAAGAGGCAAAGGAAGATAACCGTAGCCGAATAATTCCCCATTGGTCCCTTGTTTGAGATTCAAGCCATCGGGAGGCCATAAAACCGAAGGACTTAGTTGAGCGATGGCATAATGTCCCTTGGGATTCTTCCAATCCCGTCCTTTACCCGCGCCGGGGCCGTTCGCCCATTCCACAAAATTGAGCGCTACCCCCCCCATAATGAACTTGGGGGTTTCGGTGGCAAAACGGGTATCCCGCCACCAGCCAAGCCCCCCTTCAATATCCGAGTAGGCCTTTTCCGGTTTTTTTCCCTCGTATTGCGAAAACATCCAAGTGCCGAACAACCCACTTTGAAACTGGTTACCTGGATAATTTTTTAACAGGGGCCATGCTGCCACATACATCGAGAAACCACCGTTGTATTTCGGATCGACCCGTGCATGCGGAACGAGAAGGTAACCGGCCATTTCACCGAATTGGGGAGTATTCTCTTTCGGTGATTGCGGCGGAGTTTCTTTCGGTGATTGCGGCGGATTCCCCTGCTGTGGAAGAAGAACTTCGGCAAAGGCTTTGCCAATCGGGGCCAGAATTTTGGCGGCACCAAGGTAGTGATACCCACCATTGGAAACACCGGCTCGTAATTTCTGTAACTCTTCCGGCTTGAATTCCGCTTCGATCGCTTTTTTTCGGGCCGCCTCTTTTTCGGCAGGGGTTGGGGAAACCTCTTTCTTGAAATCCCGATTCAGTTTATCATTCAAACGATCCATTCGTTGTTTCAGCCCGTCTAATTCATCATCCCAAAAAGGAGATGTTTCGACTGCAAAGACATTCCCTTTGAATTCGGGCAAGGTGGTGGGTTTTCGCTGGGCTTGTCGGAAGTACAACTGCGGGGCTTTTTTCCCTTCGGTCTCCCCGCCGATTCCCATCACCCCGATGACAAACGGCATTTTCGGAGCGGATAAATCTTTGCGAACATCGCGAATGAGATGGCCCAGCAAATCGCTGTATTCATCGAAGCCCCCTTCCTTCATTCGATTGGGGTAAGCCGAGCTATCGACCAGATCGTTAAACCCTTGGAACCACACAAAACCAGCCAGTTCGTAGCCTTGTTTCGGATCGTACTCAGGAACAACACGTTTGATGTCTTTTAGCACCTTTTGAATATGTTCAATCATGTGACGATAGAACACCCCGACGACTTCGCGATTTTGGCGCTCCGCTTCTTTTTCGGGGTCCAACCCCATTTCTTTCCATCGCTTGGTAAGGGGTTCGCCGAAGACCCTTTTCCCTGCACTGGGGGGCCGAAAATCGGTCATGAGGCTTCTTCCCCCCCATGCGGTTTTGATAATCAGAATCGGCTCCTTAAGACGATCTTCCATCGTCAGACCGAACAAAAATTCGGGACCAATTTTGTCGTTTGGCGCTCCGAAACCGACGGTCAATTTACCCGTTTTTTCTCGAAGATCGTCATACGCATTCCCCAAGCAACCGATCGACGAAATCCAAACCTTCTCGCAAACTCTGGGCTTGCCGTCGGCGGTGCGCATCACTTTCAAAAGTGGGGCCGTTTTGGGATCGTCTGCTAAGGAATCGAACGTGGCAATCTGGGCATGTCCTTGCATATTCGATTGCCCTGCCAAGATGAATACCTTCAAAGGTTTCTCGTTTCCTAATAGGGGACTCCCCCCTATCTGCAAGCCCCCTATCAGCAGGACCCCTATTAGGATCGCATAACGGTCAAGACAGATTTTCATCGTTGGTTCCTCGAATGCAGATTATCTGGCAAGGCTGAGAATTCTCTTTCTCGATCCAATCTTTGGGATCAAACGAAACGATGTCCCCCTTGATGGGAACCCCCTTGTGGCGCTGCTGGGGATGCTGCCCAATCGTTGTTGGTTGAAATCTCGTTTCGATTTCTGGCGAGGATAATATAGATAGGCCGATTCCTGATTTTATGAAAATCAATCCCGAATTTAAGAAACAGGAAATACCACCGCAGGGAAGCAATTTTAGGAAAGAAATGCGAGAGCGGTTTCGAGGCGGTCGAATTTCCCAGAAGGTCAGATGCCGATTCATTCGCAGGAGATGGCCCTTCCGGAACTTGGGATCGCTCCATAAACTGGTTCATAATCTTGGAACTGGCTCGAACTGGCTCGAATGAAGAATGTGCGAGATCACAGAGCGGAATCCGACACCTTGGTTTTCAAGCAAATCCATGTGACCTGAGGATTACAGCGAAAGCGAATCGGTTCTTTTCCCGATAGGCCTCGGTTGACGTGTAACAGGGTGGGGCCTTCCTGAAAGGTGCCCATATCGAATCGGCGGGCATAAATGCTCGGTACAAAAATCGAACCGATAAAAGGCAGACGAATTTGCCCCCCATGATTGTGACCGGAAAGCATCAAAGGAATCTGGTGCCGTTTCGCAAAGGAGATATTGTCCGGTGTGTGGCTAATCAGCAGGCGGAAACCTTCGGGGAGTTGACTCAACTCGGGGGGGGGGCGAAACCAAGGCCCTTCGTGACCAATCGCGATCAGGCGATGACCGGCAATCTCGCAGCTACTCCAAGTGTTCCCCAATACTTGAAATTTCAGCTTCCGCAATCGTTCCCGTACCCCTTCCGAATCCTTCCACCAATCATGGTTCCCCAAAATGGCGAACCCTGCGTATTTCCATTGCAACGGCGATAATAACTCTTCGATCCAAACCAAATACGAATCGTCATCGATCACATCCCCGCTGATGCCGACCAAATCTGGGACTCCCCACGTTTGAATATGCTCAACGATTTTACGGTAATAATCCCGACTAGGAGTTCCATAAAAATGAAGGTCACTTAAATGAAGAATCGTGAGATTGTCCCAAGCAGGGGGGATTTGCGGCAAGGCCAAGGTGAGTTCCGTAAAATCAACGGTGAAAATCTGATTGATCCGCCAACCGGCAACCCAGCGATGTTTCCCATCACCCACCGGACGGAACCCCAGTTCTGCGGCAATATCGTGCGGGGTCGTTTTTTCCGAAACCACAGCTGCAAGGGGACGGGGAATAGATCGAACCCCATTGATGACAAAATAGACCATCCCCAAACTGGCGAAGGTCAACAGGATTCCGCCTGCTAAGGGGTATTGGGGAATCGTTTCGATCGCGGCTTGAGCATTCCAAGTAAAAGCCCAACCGAACAGGGGGATTCCGCTGAGAATCGCTGCACCGACCGCAAGGCGAGTGAGTTTGAGAAACACCCGATGGTAAGGCCTGCCGTAAACGACATTGAGGAGCGTCGTCAGGAACCACGCATACCCTGTAAAAGCGAGAAAGAACAGCAAAATCGAAAGCAAGGTCACCTCACGGGAAACTCAGTTACAGGGAGGTTAGCAAAAAGGTCGGGGTTTGAGTAGCGAATTTTGTCTGGTGAAAATGAGAAAAGGGAAAGATCACGAAGGGGGGACTAGCCGTTAACGCCAATCAGGGCGCCCCGTAGTTTGTTCAAGGCCGAGGTTTGGACCTGACGCACACGCTCTTTGGAAAGCCCTAATTCTTTCCCAACTTGTTCGAGCGTGAGAGTATCGGCCCCTTCCGGAGCGCAGAATCGCCGGCTAATAATCACCTTCTCTCGGTAGTTGAGCAAGGGATGATCGGCCCGTAGAAATTCATCGATGCGGAAAAAGCCACTAGAGGAAAGTTCGGAATCGATTTTCATGCCCGGTTCTCCTTCAGGGAGAACATCCAAAGAGGCCGATTTAGCAAGCCAATCGTTCGAGAGTTTTTGAGACATCCGTGCTAAAGCTCGGACTAAACAGGTGTAAGCATAAGTGCTGAAGCGGATGCCCAGCCAAGGGTTAAAGGCCGCCACAGCTTGAATCAGCACAATTTGGCAATCCCCAATGAGATCATCGGCCCGATTGGAGGTGGCCATACGGCGACGGACCGCTCGGAACACTAATTTCCGATTGCCTAAAACCACATCATCCCGCAGGCGAACATAGGCCGCTTGCCATTTAGCCGCTTCGGCGATCCCTTTGGCCTTCCGCCAACGGTAGGCAGCGTAGTGCATCCGTTTGGTGAAATCGCGGGTCACTTCATCCGGCATGTAGTTCTCGGTATAGTCTGCACTATTGATAGCAGCTTCGGGATCGTACTTTTGTCGTGCGTCGGCATCTTCAAAAGAACTGTGATAGACCGAATGGGGGATATTGTTGGGGTTTTTGGCTTTTCGATCTCGTGCTGAACTGGACATAAGAGTCTCCATTTCGTTGAGCCAAGTATCTGGAGGGAGAAAGCAAGGCCAAAGATTCAAAACGGTTAAAACGGTTAATTCGTTTTTATTAACTTACCAAAGACCAAAACGACCGTCAAGCAAAAAATGGACGATTTAGACGAATTGACCTTCTCATATTGGACGTTTTTTTTAGTTTCGACTTGAAATTCCCTAGTAATTCCTGTTATCCTAAGTTTGTCGGCAATGTTCGTTTTGGACGTTTTTTATTTTTGGATCAGAGATATTTGGGGAGGTCAAAGAAGTGGATCCCGAAAATCGTTACCTTAGCACAGCACAGGTGGCAAAAGCTATCGGGGTCTCGGTTACCACCGTCAAGCGATGGGTGGATGAGGGGGTCTTGCCTGCCCATAAGACGGTGGGGGGGCACCGAAAACTTTTGTTATCGGAAGTTCTTCGGGTGGTGCGGGACGGCAAACTTCCTCAAGCGAATTTAGAAAATCTAGTGGCTAAGCCCAGCGGAGTTGACCTGCGTGATCTTCAAACCATCCAACCTCAATTAGAAGAGGCCCTTTTTTCAGCAGACCAATCTTTGGCGTTGGCCTTATTGCAAGGGGCCTATCAGCGGGGATATTCCTTCGCCGAAATCGCCGATTTTGTTTTAGCCCCCAGCCTTGTTGAAATCGGTCGGGCGTGGGAAACCGGTCGGATTGAAATTCTTCATGAACATCGGGCCACCCAAATTCTCCTGACCGCCCTTTATGATCTGAAGGCCTCGTTGCGACCACCCAACGATCCGAATCGACCCGTGGCCGTGGGGGGAGCCCCCGAGAAAGACCCCACACTCATTCCGACTTTGTTGGCGAAAATGACCTTGCTAGACAATGGTTGGAATGCCATTAACCTTGGACCGAATACCCCCTTATCGGCCTTTCGCACGGCCCTACAGGAACTGAAGCCACGCCTACTTTGGATGTGTGTGACTCACCTGACCGATGAAGAGGAATTTCTCCAAGACTACAACAAGTTATTCGAGGAAGCCACGCAACACCAAGTTTCGTTGGTGATTGGCGGCAGGGGATTACGGGAACCTCTGCGGCGTCGCATGAGATACACCAGTTTTGGGGATGGAATGGTTCATTTGGCATCCTTTGCCCGTTCGATTTACCTTCCGCCGGAACCCCCCAAACGGGGCCGACCTTCCAAACATGCCAATGAACAAGGGGGACCTGTTGGTTCCGCCGAAAGTTAAAGCATATTCCGAATGGTGGCAGGATTTCTCAAACGTATCAAGGGCCTCGTGTAAGGCACCTAATCATCCAGATGCCATTTTGAAAAGGTCATCCCAATTCGATTTTAAGAAAGATATTTTGGATTCGATTTTGATAAGGTCGCTTCGTTTTCCAAAGCGATTCGATTAGTATTGAATTTTCAAACCAACGGGAACAACGAAGATTTTGAAGTGATAACGGAGATCGTCTGTTAATCCCGACGTTTTTACGAAGTTCACGACCTTTTCTTCTGCATTGTATTGGAAAGACATTTTGTCTCCGCCAGAACCGCTCCAAGCGAACAGCACAACCTTTTCCTTCTTGAAATCAACCGCCGAGGTGATGTCTTTGATGACTGTCTCATCCTTAAAATATCTTTTCAATCCTTCGGCATCGGTCACTTCCACTCCGTTCAGTTTGAACTTTTCCTTCAATTCGAGATTCTTGACATCCAACACTCGAACTTGGGCAGGTTTTTCTTCTACGGGAGCTTTTTTATCGGCAGGGGCCGGATCAACAGCCTTTTTGGGTTCCGGCTCCTCTTTCTTGGGTTCGGTTACCTTCGGCTCTTCTTTCTTAGGCTCTTCTTTCTTGGGTTCGGTTACCTTTGGCTCCTCTTTCTTAGGCTCTTCTTTCTTGGGTTCGGCTGGTGCGGGATTCTCCATCGGATCGGCTTTGATGACCGCTTGTTTCCCAACGAGAGGAGCCACCTGATTGAGGTTATCGATTTTTTCACCCCCCTCAACGGTCAACAGGGCCTTGAAGATGTTGTCGCTCACTTTAGAACTGACGAAGCGAATCGAACCGTCGGCCATGAGAATGTGAGTTCCTTTTTCGCCCGAGCCACTGTTCACCAAGAAGGGCTTAATACTATTGGTTTCAGGAGCACCTTGAACGGTTGCCCCCCCCCACGAATCCATGGACGGTAGGCAGTATTCGGAACTTGGATCATCAAGGCCGTGTTCGCTAAACCGTCGCCTTTGCTGATTCGTTCAGGGGAAATTTGTCGGTTGTACCCAAAGGCACCGATTTTCGTTTTATAAGCAGCTTCATCGGGGTATTCGGCGGCATCTTCGCCGATCCCTGCCACACCAACAAAATGGGTAGCGGCGAGAGCTTTTTCGTTGCCTTTGTGGGGGACGCGCCAAGACGATTCTCGTTGGCTGGGGTCTAAAAATTCGGGAATCCATGTGGCCCCTGCAATCAGGTTTTTCGGGCTATCCCAGTTGCCCGAACGATCGACTTTCGCAGCGACCCCTTCATAACCCAAATGAGGAAGGAGTGCAACCATCCAACTGACCCGATGTTCGGGGGGGGCCACCAAACCAAATGTGCCTCCGATATCTCGCGGATAGGCCGCTTTAGGCAATTCCTTACTACTTTGAATCAGGGCCTTCAAGGCATTGGGCAAACGATGCCAAGCAGGGGTGGGGGTCATCATTGCGATTTTGCCCCCCATGTTATCGAAATAATTGCGGAGATTCCCTTGGACTTTACTCGAATATTCTTTCTCGTAATCGAGTTTCAAATCATAGACGATTACTTTGCCGGAACGGCTCACACTGAGGGTCGAACCTCCTTGAGGGGTCATCCCCCCCCCCATCATGCCATAGGAGGGGCCACCGGTCATACCATAAGGCGGGCCACCGATCATACCATAAGGGGGGCCGCCTGTCATGCCATAAGGAGGAACCATCGGCGGGCCACCCGACATACCGTACGGAGGGACCATCGGCGGGCCACCAGAATAACCAACCGCAGGCGGGGCCCCCGTGTTGCCGCCCATCATGGCATAGGGGGGAGGAGCCGGCGGAGTGATTCCTTGGAGAAGATCATACTCTGCCATCCCCTTGGTGCCTTCCATAGAACTCTTGGGATTCAATCCACCGCCCGGACCAATCGGCGAGGGGACTCCCATGAATCCCATCGGAGGTGCAGGAGGTGCAGGAGGTCGAGGTCCCCCTGTGTTGCCGCCCATCATGGCATAAGGGGGAACCATCGGCGGGCCACCCGACATACCGAGCGGAGGAACCATCGGCGGGCCACCCATTATCCCATAGGGGGGGCCACCCATAATGCCATAAGGAGGAATGCCCATATTCCCACCGGGTGTTCCCATGTAGCCGGCAGCACCCCCAACGGGAGAAATGGGAAGATCGAATTTTTTCTCGAATTGTTGTGCGGCAACCGCGATGGTGCTTTGAAGAATTTCAGCGAGTTTTTTCGCTTGTTCGTCATCTTCCACCTTCACGGCAATTTGCAGGTTCGCCTTTTGACGATCGAAACTTTTTAGACACAGCCCGATACTCGCATCTTTGGTACCAAACTTAATATCCTTCAAGGCAGCAGCCAAAAAGATTTGCAGCAAGCCTGATTTATCCAAACCACTAAAGATGGCCCTCGGATCGCTGAGGTTCCCCACAAAGACTAGGGGGGCTTTCGTTTCGGGGTCTAATTCGAGTAGGAAGCCTTTGAGTTCTGGTTGAATCGTTCGGAAATAGGGATTGGTGGTATAACCTCCGGTCGGTCCACCACCGGTATTCCCCGTCGGAGGTCCGATTGGTGGAACG
>CAZFDX010000895.1:0-3782 GCA_964518325.1 uncultured Alcaligenaceae bacterium
CTACAAAGTGAGTTTCCCATCTTTTCCGGGGGCGTTCACCTTTTGGGCCAAGGCCTCGGTCATGATGCATGCCAGCGCCCCCGTGTCGATAAAGAAGTTAAATGGCCCCTTGCCATTGATGTTAACACGAACCAAAACGTGATTGGTATCGGTCGGTCGATAGGGGATTTCGTACTTGTCTTTGACTTCACGCGGGGGGGGGGCCACTTCACGCGCTAGGGCCGTCGAGAACCCCACGAGGGTCAAGCAGCCAATCAGAAAAAATCGTTTCATAATGCGATCGAAATAATAAGCCTAAAGTGAGCGATCTTGTTTCTAATCAGTGTAGGTAAAATCTAGCAGGGATGCGATGAGCTGGGATAATTTTTCCAAACCAGACAATCGAATCCAAAACTCGGTCGCCCCAAGCGATGTTTTTTCTGCTAAATCTATTTTACTCAAGATGCCTGCCGGTAGTTTCACAGAAGCGAAATTTCTGAAGAGAAGATTAGCTCATCACCCCCTGAATCGCCCCGCGATTCCCAATCCTGCCTTGTCTTCGTTCATGGAGAATCGTGATTGGACCCGCCCCAGCGAATGAGCCATTTCGGAGCGAATGAGCCATTTCGTATGGAACCATTGAACATGATTCCATTGAGCAGAGAGCGTCTAGGAGCCAACCGAAATTTTAGGGTCTTCGGCAGCTTCGATCTGGGGTGGCTTTGTAGGCACCGATTGAGGCCGATAGGGCGGAGCAACCGATGTCGTCGCCAAAAGATCACGATACAATGGGACAGGTTTGCGAGTGAACCAAGCCGAGATTTTTTTTCGGATAAATCGGGGCACACGCCAAAACGGAGCGAGGACCTGTTGGGGAATCGCAATCGTATTTCGTGATGGTGCCGGATTCTTTAATCGCCTGAGTTCTTTGGGGATGGAAGAACTCGGAAAGATCGCCATCAATCGTTGGGGGCAAGAAAATTCCAGAACTGCCCGCCGCACCAACATGGGGTAAAGGCTCGACTCATCATGTAGATAGGCAGGGGTTTGACAGAGAATTACACCTTGGGAGGAGATTTTGGGCAACCACATACGAAGTTCCTCAGCTAAGGATTCGTCATCTAGAAACCCATTGATATGAAGAAGATCGATCGATTGGTCCTGAAAATCTTGGTAAGAATAAACTTTGTGATACTTTCTGGAACCGTTGGGAAAAGCCGATTCCATTTGAGATGAGGGAAGCGTGTAGTTCATTTCCCATTCGTAATGGGGTTCTCTCGGGGACAAGGGGCGCAAGGGAAAAGTTTCACGCGGCGTTTTCGAGTACTGCCGGTACCGTTCCGGCGATTCTTGCCACAAGGGGAGTGGGGCACGATCCCGCGTTATCGACTTGGCATGAAAAATCTCGCAATCGTAATCGAGATGTTCGATCGCATTGAGATACAAGGAATCCCGAGTCTCATGATAAGAATTTAACTCGACGAAGATATTTGGCATCAGAATCGCAATCAGTTCTGTAGCAGCTGCGAGTTCCTCTTGATTTTGGAAGGAATATCCTCGGAAATCGGAATCACGATCAGGATGAGTGGGACGAGTGGGACAGGGTCCAGATTCCGGAAGAGAAAGTCTCAGCCACATGGGAAACATCCTTGTTCGTGGTCAATTTAAGTAAGATAAACAAAAAAGGCAACTTTGGTCAAGAGGAAAATAAAGCGAAATGAAATGGATAGGTGAGCGGGTTAGTGAATGAGTGCGTGTCGGTGTGTGAATGAGAGAGAGTGTGTGTGTGAATAAATAGCTGAGTGGCTGATAGGGAATAATTCAGGAAATACTCAAATCTGCGACCGAATCGGGTTGGTATTCTTGGGCTGCGCACCAGAGCATGTAGGCCACACGCTCTCGAAGAATGGTTTGCCGTCGATTGAACCATTTCATCCAACGGCACCAAATCAAATACACCACTGAAATACCCAATAAAGGTACCATAAATTGGCCAAGGATTTCAAAAAATTCCATATGCGCAATTTCTCCGTAAGGGTACAAGGTTGGGGGAAATTATAAATTTTTGTGAGGGGGGTAGGAAAAACGATTAGTGTTTCCGACTACGAAAAAAACCTAGCTCAAGATTGTGAAGACGTCAAACGAAACAAATCAAGAAGAGTTTATGGTTTAGTTAAGAGATATCGATTAGATGGGTTAAATCGCAGTCAGCTCGCCGCGTAACCCTGCAAGGCCTTCGGAACCCAGTCGAATAATTCTTTCACCAATGCGGACTTCAAAAAGGTCATCTAGTTCTTCGTAATTAATAATTTCAACAATTGCATTAGGAATCAATCCCAGCCGAGACCAGTGACGTAAACGGGCAGGGTTCTCATCGGAAACTTCACGGATAATAATGCGGTCCCCAGCTCGGAATTCGCACAGCCGGTAAAGGGATCGTTGTCGCAGTTCACCCGAGGAAGAGGGGATTAAGTGCCCGTGAGGGTCTTCCCCTGGTTCACCAAGGTGAGCCGCCAAGGCCGCTTCAAGTCGTGGGGAAATGGCATGTTCCAGAGCTTCGGCCTCGACATCGACTTCGGACCAATCTAAGCCCAGCACCTGAGTCAAAAAAAGTTCCACCAAGCGATGCCGACGAATGACCCGCAGGGCTTCTTGTTTGCCGGTTGAGGTGAGAGAAGCCCCCCCCCCTTTTTCATACACAATATAGCCATCTTTGGAGAGACGTTTGAGCATCCCCGTAACCGAAGGTGCCCGCACCTGAAGAGTGCTAGCAATATCCGCAGGGGAAACGACTTTCTCATGACCACCGAGGGCGTAGATGGCTTTGAGATAATCTTGAACGGCAACACTGATGGACATAAACGAACTCAGTAAACAAATCAGGGATTACCCAAAAAATCAACGGCAACTCAAAAAATCAACGGGCAACTCCAAAAATCAAAGGAAACCCAACAACAGATTATTGACCCGAGAATTTGATCCCGAGGTCGCGCAGTTGACGTTCTTCCACTGCAGCTGGGGCGCCGGTCATGAGGTCTTGGGCACGCTGATTTTTCGGGAACGCAATCACATCGCGAATGTTCGTCGTACCGGCTAACATCATGGCCCAGCGATCCAGCCCAAGGGCAATCCCTCCATGGGGGGGGGCACCATACGAGAGGGCATCGAGCAGGAAGCCAAAGCGTTCTTTGGCGCTGGCTTCATCCATCCCCAATACTTGGAATAACTGGTTTTGCACTTCTCGCGAGTGAATCCGGATACTCCCCCCCCGACCTCGTAACCATTCATCACCAAATCATACGCTTTCGCTTTGACTCGGCCGGGATCGCTGAGCATGAAGGGGATGTCTTCATCTTTGGGGGCAGTGAAGGGGTGATGGTTTGCGACCCAGCGTTTCTCTTCTTCATCGTACATGAAAGAGGGGAAATCCACAACCCAAAGGATATTGTAAACGGGGGCTTTGGGGTCATAAAGTTTCATCTGGGCGGCTAAGCGTGTTCGCAGCGCACCGAGAGCATCGCAAACGATTGGTTCTTTATCCGCCACGAAAAGAAGCACATCTCCGGACTCGGCACCCATTTTTTCGCGCAGTTTTTGTTGCAAGGTCGCGGGGAAGAATTTTTCGATCGAACCGGTGAGTTTATCGGTCTCGACCTTCATCCATGCAAGCCCTTTGGCCTTAAAGGTGGTGACCAATTCGGAAAGTTTCCCGCCAGGTTTGAGATCGGTGTTAGAAAGAACCGAAGCGGCCCCTTTCACACAAAGCCCGCGAACGACTCCCCCTTGGGCGAGCGTTTCTTGAA
>CAZFDX010000896.1:0-1757 GCA_964518325.1 uncultured Alcaligenaceae bacterium
AGCGTCAGGTGTGTATCAGACACAGACCAAGGAGCAATGCTTTGAATTTGCACGAGGATCGATCGGGAAAGTGCTTGGGCCTTTATACGCCGAGATTGATTCCCACCCGACCCGAGTCCGCCTTCCCGATGGTCCCCTGCAATTAGTGGATCGGATTCTGCTGATAGAGGGAGAACCTCTCTCGTTATCGCATGGTCGTGTGGTGACCGAACACCTCGTCACCGAAGATCGTTGGTATCTTGATTCGGGGCGTATCCCAACGTGTGTGGCCGTGGAATCGGGTCAGGCCGACCTTTTCCTGTCCGGATTTTTAGGAATCGATCTCCGCACCAAGGGCTTGGCAGTTTATCGCCTGCTCGATGCCCGTGTGACCTTCCATCGTTCCTTACCCGTCGTGGGAGATTTGATCCGCTATGATATTCACATCGACGAATTCTTCCGCCAAGGCGAAACCTACTTGTTCCGCTTCCGCTTTGAAAGCACCGTTAACGGTGAGCCTTTATTGAGCATGAGCGAAGGGGTCGCAGGGTTCTTTTCGGAACAAGAATTGGCCAACGGCAAAGGAATTATTCACACCGAGTTGGATAAAAAGCCCATGGCCGGCAAAGTTCCCGCAGGATGGGTTCCCTATGCTCCTTTAGCTCATGAATCGATGAGCGCCTCTCAGGTCGATGCCCTAAGAAAAGGCAATCTAGTGGAAGCCTTTGGCCCGTTGTTTGCCAAACTCCCGTTGAAGCAACCCGCCCTGTTGCCCGGAGGCATGTTGAAATTGGTCCATCGTGTGACGGAAATCATTCCAAAGGGGGGGCGATACGGTTTAGGTCAAATCCGTGCCGAGGCCGACATCAAACCCAACGATTGGTTTTTGACCTGTCACTTTGTGGATGACAAGGTCATGCCCGGCACCTTGATGTACGAATGTTGTCTCCACACCCTCCGGATTTTAGTCAGCCGGATGGGGTTTGTCGGGGAAAATGGGGCCGTCGTCTGTGAACCGGTTCCTAGTGTGAAAAGTAAGCTCAAATGTCGCGGGCAGGTCATTAGTTCCACGAAAGTAGTCACCTATGAAGTGTCGTTAAAAGAGATCGGCTTCCGTCCTGAACCCTATTTCATTTGCGATGCCCTGATGTATGCCGATGGAAAACCGATTGTGGAAATTACGGATATGTCCCTGCGAATCTCGGGATTAACACGGGAATCGTTGGAGCAAATGTGGCAGGCCACGGCCATTCCACAGGGAGAAACCTTATTTGGTCCCGAAAGCATTCGAGCCTTTGCCGTGGGGAAACCTTCGGAAGCATTTGGGGATCGATACCAGATATTCGATGCCGAAAGGGTCATTGCTCGGTTGCCGGGTCCCCCCTATCAGTTTTTGGATCGCATCACCCATATCGAAAAGTGTCGCCCTTGGGAGATGACCGCAGGGGGAGAAATTGTTGCCGAGTACGATGTCCCACCGCAGGAATGGTATTTTGCCGCCAATCGTTATCCGGTGATGCCCTTCTCGGTGCTGTTGGAAGTGGCCTTGCAACCGTGTGGTTGGCTTGCTGCCTATCTTGGTTCGGCATTGACCAGCGAGATCGATCTGAGCTTCCGGAATCTCGGAGGACGAGCCGTCCAATATCGCGAAGTGCGTCCCGATGCGGGTACCTTGGTCACACGGGTCCGCATTACCAAGGTTTCTTCGTCCGGCGGCATGATTATTCAAAACTACGATTTCGATCTGCGGCAAAACGGCCAACCGGTGTATGTGGGCG